>NZ_JBFUMH010000242.1:0-5516 GCF_054049475.1 Microvirga sp. P5_D2
CCAGTACGAACTCACCCCAGTGCTGTAGTTCATGTTCACCAGAAGGTTCTTGCAGCCCTCGATCACAAGTCCTGCATGAACCAGCTTGGTACACTCGCCGGCGACAGTGACCATCTGGACGTTCTTGTTGGGTTCGGCTTTCTTCTTCGACTTCGCCTGAGGAGCGGCTTCCACGCTGATCGTGGCTGCAAAGAAGAGTGCAATCGCGAGAGACAGCTTCATAGCATGCCTCCATCATAGCTCGGGTTTCACCTTAAACTTGCCGCCCGGTGTTGTCGATCAAACTCGCGCTATAGTCGCCTCAGCTTCTGGGAAGGCCCTGATCCGCGCGACGAGAGAAGCGTGCTAAGCTCCTGTCGCAACGAGCGTGTGTCCAATGGACGGTGCGCTCTTAAGCAGTACCATCGCGGCGCGCCATCCAACCTGTCAAGCTTTCGGCAGGCTGCATCGGCATCGATGCCGGATGCATGGGCGCATTTCAGGGAGTGACCACCTCATGTTACGACTTCTCAATCGCGCCTCCTAGCTGTCCGGTACTGTGGTTCGGGCGACCGGCCTCTCGCTTGGAGATACGGCGACCGACGTCTATGCCCTCACCGAGCAGGAGGCGCGGGACATCGTCGTCGATGCCTACGTCAACTTCTAGCCCCTCGTCACCATGGATGTGACGCCCAAGGTGTTCACGACCATCGGGCCCTGAAAGCGGCCGGGCCAGGAGTTGCCGCCAAGCGTTTCTTGGCTCAAGGACGTGCGTCAGCCATTCGAGCGTTTGATATTCCGTTTACCTTCCTCGCCGGCTTCCGGTCCTTGCAGCAGGTCACTTCCCACGAGGGGGGTTGAGTTCCGCTGTCGGCCATAGAAAGATACCCTCAGGGGGGCGCTGGAAGAGGATTGGCCAATGCGGGTGGTCGCCTTTGTCGCGTGCTTTGCAATCCTGGGCGCTGCCTTGCGCCCCGAGACACCTCTGGCGCAGGAGCAGCCTGCAAGAGCACCCGCGGCGGCCGCCACCTCGACTCCGCCGACTATGGCAGCAAACCTTGTGCCGACGCCTCTCCCTCCGACGTTCTACTCGGTCAGCCAGCTGGGCGATCATCTGTATGCGGTCCGGTGGGAACTCTCCATCGTCGGGGCGGCCATTGTCGCTGTCGGTCTCAAGGATTGGGATTGGGGCAACACCTCTGGGTTCCAGACCATCGAGGAAGGATGGTTCGCCAAGAACACCCGCCACGGCGGCATGGACAAGATCGGCCACTCGTTCTCGACCTATGTCATCGCTGATCTTCTGACCGACAGGATCCGGGCCAATGCCTCGAATCCCGCAGGCGCTCCGATCACGGCCGCGCTCCTCGCTTTCGGCATCATGGGACTGACTGAGACCATGGACGGGTTCACCGGCAGGCACCGCTTCTCGCGCGAGGACATCGTGGCGAACGGTGTCGGGGCGCTCTTCTCCGTCTTTCGGAACTCAATTCCCGGGATGAGAGAAAAGCTGGACTGGCGGTTTATGTATACGCCTGCGAGCTACGAGCGGCCGGGCATCACGGGAGATAACGGCATCCTGCCTCCGTATGAGCGCCAGCGCTACATCATGGCGCTGAAGGGCAGCGGGTTCGAAACGCTTAAAGATACACCGCTGCGTTATGCCGAGCTGCATGTCGGCTTCGATGCGCGCGGCTTCGAGGAAAAGGAGCGCGAACTTGGCTACCCCATTGAACGATCCTTCTATGTCGGGGTCGGACTGAATCTCAACGAAGTGCTCTTTGGAACAGGACCCAATCCGAATTTCGCCCGGTACAGAGACACGCTTCCGGGCTGGGCTGCCCGCAAGACGCTCGAATATATCCAGGTGCCTTACACGTCGGCCTACGTCGAAAGCCGCTTCTCGACGGTGCGCCGCGTCGGAACGACGTTCGAGGATTAGACTTGCGGAAAACGCTTGCCGCTTAGGCCCGCAGAGCCTGATGGACCCGACAAGCCGCCTTGCTGCACGAATAGGTGAGTTGGTAACCGGAGCTGGGTAGCGTAGCAGCTCGTCGCGCCGTCTGAACAAAGATCCGCTATGYCGTTCAAAGCCAATGCCGCTCGTCAGCACCGCATTCCCAAGCAGCGGTATCGGGTGGCGAATTAGGCCGAGTACGACGCCAGCCTGCGTCAGCGAGGCAGTCTCACGGTCTGGTTCTCTGAGGAGGCGATAGCCGCTTGGCGGGCCGAGCCCCGCACGACACGAGGCGGTCAGCCGCACTACTCGGCGTTGGCGATCCGGACGGCGTTGGCCCTGCGGGCGGTGTTCCGGTTGGCGCTGCGTCAGACGGAAGGCTTGATCGGCTCGATCCTCCAGCTCCTTGGCGTCGATCTGGCGGTGCCGAATCATTCGACTCCGAGCCGTTGGGCCGAAACTCTGGAGGTCCTAAGCCATATCCGAACTCAAGAAGTCCCGTCCACCTGCTTGGTGGACAGCACCGGCCTGCGGCTCTGTGGTCCCGGCGAGTGGATAGTCGAGAAGCATGGCACCCAAAGGCGCCGCTCTTGGCGAAAGTTGCACGTTGGCGTCGATGCTGCGACCGGGCAGATCCTAGCCTTGGAGTTGACGACCAGCGATGCTGATGATGGCTCACAGGTCGAGGCCTTGCTCGACCAGTTCGCGGCTCCACTTGCGTCCTTCATCGGCGATGGAGCCAACGATCAGGCCGGCGTCTACGGCACGATTGTCTCGCGCCATCCCGAGGCCGACGTCGTTGTCCCGCCCCGGTCAACGGCGGTGTCGAGTGAGATGGCAGGGAGCGCTCTGACCCAGCGCGACCGACATCTTCAAAGCATAAACGAGCATGGCCGCATCGGCTGGCAAAAGCGATCTGGGTAAAGCCGTCGCGCCTGTGCGGAGACCGCCCTCAGCCGCTTCAAACGAGTGATCGGTGACGCGCTGCGCTCGCGGACTGATCGGCATCGTGCGACCGAGATCAGCATTGCCGTTCACGCGCTAAACCGCATGCTCGAGCTTGGACGTCAGAAGTCCGTCCGAGTTGCCTGAATTCAGCCGAGCACAGGTGAAATGTATGCCTCGGCCGATCCGTGCAACACAGCCGCACAGCACGGCTGCGATCACGTTTTATCGACTGGATCGGAATTCCGTGAGGGCCCTGAGCCGCTCCCCTTGATGCTTCTCTCGGGCCTCTTAAGTCCAACTTATCGGCCACCGGGTCCCTCTGACGGGGTGCGACCTGCCCCGTGATGTCGGAGCCGATGTTTTGCGAGCGGCAATCATAGGTCTGGTCCCATGCCCGAATTCCTTTTTCTGGAATGGCTGGGAAAGCCTGCCTGGATGTGGACAGCTTTCTTAGGCTTTGTGCTCCTTCTCCTCTCCTTCGACCTCAGCGTCCTGAACCGGAAGGACAAGGAGCTTGGCGTGGCGCGCAGCCTCTGGCTCTCCGCCTTCTACATCACCATCGCAATCGTCTTCGGGGCCGCGCTCTGGTGGGCTTTCGAGCATGGCTTCATCGCCACCGAAGATGGCTCCCATGCCGGCCTCTCGTACTTCACCGGCTTCTTCATCGAAAAGTCGCTGTCGATCGACAACGTGTTCGTCATCTCGCTGATCTTTGCCTATTTCGCCATCCCACGGAAGTACCAGTACCGAACACTTCTCTGGGGGATCATCGGGGTCATTGTACTGCGTGGCCTCATGATCGCCGCCGGCGCCGCTCTCGTGCATGAGTATGCTTGGATCCTCTATGTCTTTGGGGCCTTCCTGATCCTGACCGGCATCAAGATGCTGTTCATGCCGGAGAGAAATCCAGATCTCGAGAATAACATCCTGGTGCGTACCTTGTATAAGTACATGCGAACCACCCATCGGCAGCACGAGAACCATTTCTTCGTGCGGGCGCCTCATCCAAAGACCGGCAAACTCGTGATCTGGGCGACGCCGCTGTTCCCGGCGCTGGTGGTGATCAACATTGCCGATCTGATCTTCGCAATCGACTCGGTGCCGGCAATCTTCGCGGTCACCACCGACACCTTCATCGTCTACACCGCCAACATCATGGCCATCCTCGGGCTGCGAGCGCTTTACTTTGCGCTCGCTGCGATGGTGCACCGCTTCCATTACCTGAAATATGCCTTGGCAATGGTGCTCATCTTCATCGGCGGCAAGATCTTCTGGAGCCAGATTGTGGGGAAGGTGGACCCGGCGGTGTCACTCGGCGTGACACTCGCACTAATCTTGGGTGGCATTGTTTACTCGCTCTGGAGGACCAGGAGCGAGTCAGTTGCAGCGGATCACCACTGGAGCCACTCCTGAATGGCTCCAACATTGCCGATTTGGCGCTGGTTGCGCCAGCGCCAAGCCGATCTCGAACCTGCGGCGCTTAGGTGATAGGTGACGTTGGATGAAAGACCGCCACGCCGCAGGATCCACAATTCGACAACAGCCAGTACAGTAATCGCCAGCCCGACACCCACATGCGTCCATAAGGCTTCGGTCACGTAGGAAAAGCCGAGAACCCATGGCGCCACGAGCACCCAAAGGCCAAGGGTGGCATTGGACCATTCTTCCCACTCATACAAGGCATTGATAGCGGTGATCGCTAGAATGCCGATCAGAGGACCACACACCCATGCATTCCAGAACGCCGACTCCGATTCCGTAAAGCCGATCAACCAGGGTGAAAAGAACAGGAATGCCGCCAGCAGGGCATTGACGATACTGATCGCCGACAGGTCATTTCTTTGCTTGAGCCTTACCATCGCCAAGCTCCCTTTCGAACATCATGGTCTGCCTGCCAGGCAGACACACCGGCCCCGTGCCGAGCGGGAGCCTTGTACGCGCTGTTCGAAGAGATCCCGCTGGGCGGGCCAAATTCATTCTGCGCCAAGCAGCGGGCCAGGCAAGTACGGACGCAGTTCCGACGTTCAAATCTCCGGGAGGTAAGTAGCACACTATGCAGGGTCTACTTGGCTCATTGGGAGATGCCGGTACTACAAAGAAGCTTTGGTGCGGCATCAGTTCTATGACGTATCTGTGGGACGTTGTCTTGAATGGCAGGTCAGCGTGGGCCAGTATCTTCTCAATACACACCCTTCAACGGAGAGTTCGATGCAACCGTATGAGCAGAACCAAACCGCCTATGGCACCGGCTTTACCCGGACGGCGGCTCAGGTCGACCAGGGCCTGCGCACCTTTATGCTCGGCGTCTACAACAACATGGTCCTGGGCCTTGCCATCTCGGCCCTGGTCGCACTCGGCATCAACATGCTGGCCACGACGAGCGATCCGTCTCAGGCGGTCGCCCGTATGGGAGGCGTCGGCCTGACCCAGTTCGGCGCGACCCTCTATGGCTCGCCCCTGATGTGGGTTGTGGCGCTGGCGCCATTGGCTTTCATCTTTTTCTTCTCGTTCCGTATCGACCGCATGTCGGCTGCTACGGCACGCATGACGTTCTTCGCCTTCGCGGCGGTGATGGGCGCTTCGCTCTCGACGCTTCTGCTCCGCTACACGGGCGGCAGCGTCGTGCAGGTAT
>NZ_JBFUMH010000243.1:0-5439 GCF_054049475.1 Microvirga sp. P5_D2
CGCTTGCGGCAGTCTCGCACCTGTCGCTGGAGGCCAGTATCTCACGCACGGATTCAAGCCGCGCCTCAGCATCCGGCGCTAAATGGATCAATGTGGCAATTGCGCGAGCACCTTTCCCTACGCTGGGCTTTTGCAGGAGATCCGCGATGGGTCCGGCAAGACGAAGCGTATCGGCATAGACGAGACGTCCACCCCGGCGAATGCGCCATCGATCCTCGAAAAGCCCGCTCTCGATCCGCTCATTGCGCGCTTCACGCCCAAACACAACCGCCTCGAAAAGCGTGAGGCGCGCATCCACAGCCATCTCAGCGTCGAGCCGACGCAGGAGGCGCGCTTCATTGAAGAGGAGGGTTTCCTGCGGCAGCCAGTCGAGCCGCCCCCCGGCCTGGACCGAGAGCTTGACCGCGAGTTCCGCGACGGGACCATCAGACCTGTAGACCTTTTCCGCAGCAGGTGTTGCAACCGTGATCGCAGAGCCATGCCGTGCATCGATCTCGACCGCGAAATGATCACCGCACGCAATGCCGCCAGCCGTGTTGACGAGAACGGCATCGATCCCCGCGCCTTCGCCTTTCGGAAGGCGTATGCGCATGGAACCACTCTCTTCAATCTTCATAGGACGCGTGCTCCCACCCAGTCCCATAGCGCTGAACGCGACACGGCCGACTGCCCGCTGACGTTGGAGAGACACAGGCTGGGAGGCTCCGTCAAATGGCAAGGCGTTGACGTACATCGTCCCCCTCAAGCGCCGAGCGATCGCCGTGCTGAATGATCTCTCCACGTTCCATCACCACGAACCGGTCGGCCAGTTCGCGGGCAAAATCGAAATACTGCTCGACCAGCAGGATGGCCATGTCCTTGCGCTCGCGTAAATAGGCAATTGCCCGGCCGATATCCTTGATGATCGACGGCTGAATTCCCTCCGTCGGCTCATCCAGCACGAGGAGTCGCGGGCGTGTGACGAGCGCACGCCCGATGGCCAGTTGCTGCTGCTGACCACCGGAGAGATCGCCGCCTCGTCGGCCGAGCATGGATTTCAGCACCGGAAAAAGTTCGAACACCTCATCAGGAATGTTTTTCTCACCACGCTTGAGCGGCGCGAAGCCGGTCTCCAGATTCTCGCGTACTGTGAGCAATGGAAAGATCTCCCGGCCCTGTGGCACATAGGCGATGCCAAGGGCCGCGCGCTCGAAGGGCTTCAGCCGAACAATGTCCTGACCATCGAAACGGATCGCACCTCCCGAGACGGGCCTGTGCCCGGCAATCGCGCGAAGAAGCGATGTCTTGCCCACGCCATTGCGTCCAAGCACACATGTGACCTCGCCGAGATCTGCCTCCACGGAGACACCGCGCAGCGCCTGTGCGGCGCCGTAGTAGAGTGAAAGATTTTCAACGGCTAACATCGTCATCGGCCCAGATAAACCTCAACCACGCGCTCGTTCGCGCTGACCGCATCAAGCGAACCTTCGGCAAGCACGGAGCCCTCGTGAAGGCATGTGACCTTCACATCGAGGTCGCGGACGAATGTCATATCGTGCTCCACAACCACGACAGCCCTCGTCCTGGCGATGTCGCGCAGAAGTTCGGCGGTATCCGCCGTTTCCTGGTCGGTCATGCCGGCCGCCGGCTCGTCGATGAGGAGAAGCTTCGGCTCCTGAGCCAGAAGCATGCCGATCTCCAGCCACTGCTTCTGTCCGTGTGACAATTCTCCCGCCTTGCGATGACGATGAGCCGTCAGGCGAACGCGCTCCAGCAATGCATCGATACGCTCGCACTCCTGGGCCGTCCGCCGTGAGAATAATGTCGCGAACGGCTTCCGGTTGTCCTTGATGGCCAACAATAGATTGTCTTCCACGCTGTGCATATCGAACACGGTCGGCGTCTGAAATTTCCGGCCGATCCCGAGCTCGGCAATCGCAGCCTCGTCGAGCGCGGTCAGATCATGTGATCCTTCGAACAAAGCAACGCCCTCATTGGGGCGTGTCTTGCCGGTAATCACATCCATCATTGTTGTCTTGCCGGCACCATTCGGCCCGATGATGGCGCGCATCTCGGCATGATCGATTGCCAGCGACAAGGCGTTCAGAGCACGGAAACCGTCGAAAGAGACCGTGACATTGTCGAGATAGAGGAGAGTGGGCGTGACAGGGGCGCTCATGTTCTACTCCGCTGCCTGCGTAACAGCTTCGGGTGTTTGCATAGGCTTGGATCTTTGCCGCACCTTCTCCCACAGGCTCTGCCCAGCCCCGAGCAAGCCGCGCGGCATGAACAAGGTCACAAAGACGAAAAGGCCGCCCAGTGCGAAGAGCCAGAATTCCGGCAGCGCACCCGTAAACCAGGTCTTGCCTGCATTGACCACGATGGCGCCGAGAATGGCGCCCGCGAGCGTTCCACGACCGCCGACGGCCACCCAGATCACGAGTTCAATGGAATTGGCCGGCGCAAACTCACTTGGATTGATGATACCCACTTGCGGGACATAGAGCGCACCTGCAACGCCCGCCAACATGGCCGACAGGGTGAAAACCGCCAGTTTGTAATGCTCGACTTTATAGCCGAGAAATCGTGTGCGGCTCTCGGCATCGCGCACGGCAACCAGCACCTTGCCGAATTTCGAGCTGACCACCCAGCGGCAGAGAAGATAGCCGAGGCTTAAGGCAATGACCGAAAGAACAAAAAGAACGATGCGGGTCGAGGCAGCTTGGAGCGGAAAGCCGAGAATGTCCTTGAAATCCGTCAGGCCGTTATTGCCGCCAAAGCCCATATCATTGCGGAAGAATGCGAGCATGAGCGCGAAGGTCATCGCCTGGGTGATGATCGATAGATAGACGCCTGTGACGCGAGACCGGAAAGCGAACCAGCCGAAGACGAAGGCGAGCAGGCCCGGAACAGCCAGCACCATGATGGCGGCGAATGGGAGCCAATCGAAGCCATGCCAGAACCACGGGAGTTCGTTCCAATTCAGGAACACCATGAAGTCGGGCAGGACAGGATGAGAGTATACGCCGCGCGGGCCGATCTGACGCATGATGTACATGCCCATGGCATATCCGCCGAGCGCGAAGAATGCGCCGTGTCCTAAGGAAAGGATGCCGCAAAAACCCCAAATCAGATCGACGGAGAGGGCCAGCAGGGCAAAGCAGATATATTTGCCCAGCAATGGCACCATGTGATCCGGCACATGGAACAGAGAGCTTGGCGGTACGATGCCGTTGAGGATGGGCACAAGAATGGCTGCCGCTCCGAGGAGCGTGAGAACAATAATGCTCTGTCGATCAAGCACGGATTTCGTATTCATGCTTCAACCGCCCTGCCCTTCAGCGCGAACAGGCCGCGCGGACGCCGTTGTATGAAAAGGATGATTGCGACGAGCAGAGCTATCTTGCCCAGCACGGCTCCGGCATAGGGCTCAAGCAGCTTGTTCGCGATACCGAGCGTCATCGCGCCGACAAGCGTACCCCAGAGATTGCCGACGCCGCCGAACACAACCACCATGAAGCTGTCGATGATATAGCCTTGGCCGAGGTTAGGGCTGACATTGTCGATTTGCGAGAGTGCAACGCCGGCAATGCCGGCAACGCCCGATCCGAGGCCGAACGCCAAGGCATCGATGCGATTGGTGCGGATCCCCATGGAGCCTGCCATGCGCCGGTTCTGCGTGACAGCACGTACGTAAAGTCCGAGCGCGGTGAACCGCATCACGAGCAGCAGGATGGCGAATACCGTGAAAGCGAACACGACTATCGCAATGCGATTGTATGTCAGGCTCATGCCCCCAAGTTCGAGCGCCCCGCTCATCCAGGCCGGTGTTCCGACTTCGCGGTTGGTGGGGCCGAAGATGGTGCGTACGGCTTGTTGCAGGATCAGCGATAGCCCCCAGGTGGCCAGGAGGGTTTCCAAAGGGCGGCCATAGAGGAAACGGATGACGGTGCGCTCGATAAGGATGCCGATGGAGCCTGCGATCAGAAAGGCGAGCGGAACCGCGATGAACAGTGATGCCCCGAACAGTTCCGGAGCGCTGGTGCGGATGATCTCCTGCACCACGAACGTCGTGTAGGCGCCGATCATGACCATCTCGCCATGGGCCATGTTGATGACACCCATGGTGCCGAAGGTGATCGCGAGACCAATGGCAGCAAGAAGCAGAACGGAGCCTAAGGAAACGCCATACCAGACATTCTGAAATCCATTCCAGAAGGCGAGCTGTGCTCGAATGCCCTCCGCAGCATCGCTTGCAGCCTTAGTCACTGCGTCCGGCGTCCCTGCCGGCAGACTTGATAGGATGGCAAGCGCATCCTGATTGCCTTGAGCGCGTAAGATTTCAACCGCCGCAAGCTWATCTGTCGCAGAGGCGTCGGACTTGGTGAGGATGATGGCAGCGCGGGCACTCTCCAGGGCATCGCGAACATTCACGTCGCTTTCCCGAGCGATGGCTGTCTCAAGAGTAGGCAGAGCCGCCTCATCCCGTGAGCGAAAGACGGCTCGCGCGGCATTCATCCGGGTTCCGGCGTCAGCGCTCAGCAGGGTCAGACTGCCGAGTGCGGCCTCAATGGCACGGCGGACACGGTTGTTGACGCGAACGGCTTTCAGATTGTCGGCGGAAGCTGCCTGGCCGGTTGCGGCATCGATGACGTTGCCCGACCCATCCTTGATATAGGCCTTGCCGGCGCCGAACATGAGACGGCCATCACGCAAAGCCTCGACCAGGGGCAATGCCGATGCATGCCCGCTCGTGGCGACTGCGGAGAGCCCCGCATCGGTATCGGAATAGCTGTCCGTGGCGAACTTGGGCAATGAATCTTCGTATGGGCCGGCGATTGCGCCGGGTGCCATGACGATCAGCAGGAGAAAGGCCTGCAGGAGATTGCGCAAGCTGCTCATGAAAGACACTTTTGACGGAGAGAGGGTGAGAGCGGCCGGCTGGCCGCCCCCGTTGCGTTCAGCTTCACGCGCCGCACTTTTTGGTGACGGTGTTGTAGTTGCCGCACTTGAGTGTCTTCCAATCGGCGATCAGGTCCTTCGAGCCATCCAGGAACTTCGACCATGCATCGCCGGGCACAAGAGCGTCGGTTTGCGAGACGGTTTCGAACTGGCCGTCTTCCTTGATCTCGCCGATGAGAACCGGCTTCGTGATGTGGTGGTTCGGCAGCATTTCCGAAACGCCGCCCGTCAGGTTGGGAACCTGCACACCGATGATCGCATCGATCACCTTGTCCGGATCGGTCGTGCCGGCCTTCTCGACGGCCTTCACCCACATATTGAAACCGATCACGTGAGCTTCCATCGGGTCGTTGGTGACGCGCTTGTCGTTCTTCGTGAATGCCTTCCATTTCTCGATGAACGCTTTGTTCTCGGGATTGTCGATGGACTGGAAGTAATTCCAGGCCGCGAGATGGCCCACGAGCGGCTTCGTGTCGATACCCGCGAGCTCCTCTTCAC
>NZ_JBFUMH010000244.1:0-5423 GCF_054049475.1 Microvirga sp. P5_D2
ATAGGCCGGGCGGCCTGTCGCCTGTGGGATGACCCTCTCGAACCCCAGAGCGCGCAGGTTGAGTTCGTCGACGAAGACGTCGATCACCCGCACCGGATTGTCCTCGCTGACGTACTCGTCGAGGCAGGCCGGGAACAAGGTGCCCTGGCTGCGCTCCTGGCCTTGGACAAACCGCTTCATCGCGATCCCTCCAGTCCGTGCTAACCCCACCAGATTACCAGATCCCGCGTTTTGACACAGCCTCGACCCAGTGCAGACCTTCCGTTGCTAACCCGGTTCAGATTATGGGTTCAGATGATCGGCTCTATCGCCTGAGATCAGCGTAAGCTCATCGAGCAGGGTCTTTGCGTCACGCAGAGCGGGTATCTTCATGCCATCGTCGAAAAGGCTGCAGATCGGACTGAGAAGATCATGAGCCGCTTGTGTCCGATCTTGTTTGCCCCACAATCGAGCAAGGCTGGTCGCCGCCTGCAACTGCCAAAGTCTTGCGTTTTGATCCCTGGCCAAAGCGAGAGCCTGCTGGAAGCAGAGCTCTGCTTCCCGCTGATCAGGCTCGCTCCCCGCCAACAGCAACTCACCCCGAACTCGATGAAGTTCTGCTTCGATCCAACGGCCTCTTGTATGCTGGATCTGGGTTAGAGCGTCGTCCACGAAGCCAAGGCCTTCCTGCGCACGATCTCCTTGCCGGCTGGCATCGGCCAGCAGGCCAAGGAAGTAGGGCGACCACATTTCCGCGCCTGTCGCTCGGTAGTCAGCCAGCCCCTGCTTCATCCCTGCAAGGCCTTCAGCGCCTCGCCCAACCTCCACCTGTGACCAGCCATGAATGACTGAACCCGCTGCTCGATAAAGCGGAAAACCCTGTTCCGTCCCGAGTGTGATTGCCCCCTGCGCTTGTGTTGCGGCATTGTGTGGGTCTCGCAGAAGCTGGTTAAAGATGCATCCCCAAGCCAGGGCGACCGCTGCCGTCCCAGGATGCTCAAGCTCATCCACATGAGCCGGCACCTGACGGCTGTAGGTGAAAGCCTGCTCTAGATCTCCGAGAATGAGATACAGATGCGACAGCCAGGACAAGCACATTACCCGGGAGTCGATGGCGTAAACGAGACCCGAGCCGCGGTCCCGCACCGGATCATAAAGGGTGAGCGCCGCCTCGAAAGCATCCCGGCTCTCGGCAAAGCGGCCGTATTGGCACAGCGTTGAGCCGATCATGCGGTGACCGATCATCTGCGCCGCCACATTGGCCTGCTCCCGGCCGGCTCGCAGTAGATCGGATGCAATCTCATGTGCCTCCCTTAGGGCGCCACGTTGGAAATAGAAAACAGATTGCCCATAGAGAACCGGGAAGAGCTCTGGAACATTGCCGAGTTCAAGACAGAGTTCATGAGCCCGGGCATAGGCGTGACCTGTCTCGGGAGCGGCAAAGCCCTTCCCAGCGATGGAGGCCTGGCCAAGCGCAAGCTGCAAGCGGAGCTCATGCCGTTGACGCCCTTTCCCAAGAGCAAGAGCCTGCAAGACAGCCAGTCCCTCGGTCAGGTGCGTGACCGCTTCGGCCATCGCAGAGCGTGTAAGCGCCTGTTCGCCGGCCTGCCGCCAGTACTCGACCGCCTGCTCAACCAGCCCAGCCTCGGTGTAGTGTCGGGCCAGCAACTCCGGCTCCATGTCTCGGGTCTCTGGAAAGTGCTCCTCCAGCACTCGCGCGATGGTGGCGTGCAACTGCTGCCGCCGCGATTTGAGCAGACTCTCGTGAGCTGCATCCCGCACCAGAGCGTGTTTGAACGCGTAGTGGGTCTCGGGTGGCATGCCGCGCCGGAAGATGAGTTCGGCGGCAGTGAGGCGGTCGAGCGCGGACTGCAGGTCCGTTTCCGGCACCGTAGAGACTGCAGCAAGAAGTGAGTACGGAAACTCCCGCCCGATGCAGGCTGCTACCTGCGCCACTTCTCTCACCCCCGGTACCCGGTCGAGCCGGGCCAGGAGAGAGGCATAAAGCGAAACTGGCACGGCTCCCGGCGCGGTCATCCCGGCCTCCAGCACCGCCTTAGTCAACTCCTCGATGAAGAGTGGCACACCGTCGGTCCGGGCTGCGATTTCCCTCAGCACTGCAGGCGGCACGCTTTGGCTGCCGCTCAGGCGCGAGACAATCGCCTCTATCGGGCCGCGGCCGAGGCGGTTGAGGGTGAGGCGCGTCACGTGCGGGTGCCCCCCCAAGTTCGGCTGGTTGTYGGGCCGGCTTGTCAGCAGCATTAGGGCGCGGGCATTCGCAATCCGATCCAGAACCTGGCTGAACAGCTCAAGGGTCGTGGGATCAATCCAATGAGCGTCCTCAACGACGATCAGAACGGGGTGCCGGCGCTCAAGTCCGAGGAACTGTCGGATCAATGCAGCCTGCGTGCGGGCACGCCGTTGCGGGGAGCTCAGTTCCTGGATGGAATTGGGTATTTCTGCCTCGATGCCGAGTAAGGCGGTAATCAGCGGGGCGGCCTCGGAAATATCATCCGTTCCCCGGCGCAACAGCGCCTCAATCTTTTGCCGTTTCTGCTCGTCACCGTCCTCGGGCGCGAACCCGGCTGCAAAGCCGAGCTGTTGCACCACCGGCCAAAGCGGTGTGCCCGTATATTGCGGTGAACACTGGTAGCGCAGGACAATGTTAGGGTCCCCGGCAGCCTCATCCAGCAGGGCCTGCACCAAGCGGGACTTGCCGATGCCTGCCTCGCCAACCACGAGCACCGCTTGGCCCTCTCCAGCAACGGACTGGCGCCACCGCTCCAGAACCAGCGCTAACTCCTGATCGCGTCCCATCATGGGCAATGAGCGCTCTGGGTGACGCGACTCAAACCGGCTCTCCGCCAAATGAGGACCAAGGACCTCGAAGCTGTTGACCGGTTGATCGAACCCCTTGAGGGGGACGGGACCGAGATCACACAAATGGAATGCGTCGCCGAGGAGCCGGCGAGTGGCCGCAGCAATTACCACGGTCCCGGCGGAGGCAACCTCCTGGAGACGCGCTGCCAGGTTCGGGGTTTCTCCGACCACAGACTCCTCGCGCGCCGCGCCCTCGCCAATCAGGTCTCCGACGATGACGAGGCCTGTGGCAATACCCACCCGCGCCGCAAGCGGCTCCCCGAAGGGAGTGGAAAGTCGTCTGACAGCCTGAACGATGGTGAGGCCGGCGTGCACGGCACGCTCGGGATCGTCCTCGTCCGCCCTCGGCCAGCCGAAATAGGCCAGCACCCCGTCTCCCATCAGCTTGGCTAGGTGTCCTCCCAGGCGGGCGATCTCACCGATCACGGCGTCCTGATAGGCATGAAGGACATTCCGCATCTCCTCTGGGTCGAGGCGAGAGGAAAGGGCCGTTGAGCCAACCAAATCAACGAACATTACGGTCAGTTGACGTCGCTCAGCATGCAATGTTGCCGGTGCGGGAGGCGAGCGGGCGGGCGAATCGCCTGGTGCCCCTTCAGCTGGTCCAGCCAATTCTGATATCGCGGCCAGAAGCCGCTTGCGATGGCCGAGCGATAGGACGCCGAGTTCGCGCAGGTCCCCGTCGGTCAACGTCCCAAGCAGGCTCGCTTCGATGTCGTTGTCGCAGAACGCCTGCTCGTACTGGCCGAGCCCCAGGTCTTGCAACCATGCTTTGGTGCTTACCGCATCCCCATGTCAGGACCTCGCGCCTCGTTTAAAACGCAGTCTACACAGAAATGGATAATTCCGCATGCGTGCCGCGCTACAATCCAACCAACTCTCCTGTCACATCTCGCAACGAGCGCCTTGGGGCGCCCGCATTAGAAGAAAATTATCCTAATAAGGCAAGGAAGCGGCAAGCCTTCCCCCTCTTCCGATGAGATTGTCAGCCGCCTTTCTTGCCCCACAACTACGATTCGGCTGCAGTGGCTGGCCAAGACGGTTGGCAATCTGGAGCCCACGGGAAGGAGCGCCCATGAAACGCCGTCAATTTTTGGCCACCGCAGCAGGGGGAATTGCCGTCAGTGCCTTGGCAGCGCCTGCAATTGCCCAATCCATGCCCGAAGTTCGCTGGCGCTTGCAATCCGCCTTTCCGAAGTCGCTGGATACGCTGTGGGGAGGAGCTGAGCTGTTCTGCCGGCTTGTGTCGGACCTGACGGAGGGCCGCTTCCAAATCCAGCCCTTCGCTGCGGGCGAGATCGTTGGCACGTTTCAGGTCGCCGACGCGGTTGGGGATGGCACGGTCGAAGCCGGTCATGCCACGACGTACTACTACGTGGGAAAGGATCCTACCTTCGCACTTCCCTGTGACTTTCCCTTCGGGCCAAATGCACGCCAGAAGACTGCATGGACGTACCATGGTGGCGGTCTGGACCTGTGCAACGAGTTCTTCGCCAAACACAGAATGTACGCCGTTCCGGCCGGCAACACCGGCGCCCAGATGGGTGGATGGTATCGCAAGGAGATCAAAACCGTTCAAGACCTTCAGGGCCTCAAGATGCGCATTGGCGGCCTTGGTGGTCAGGTTCTCCAGCGGCTTGGTGCTGTTCCACAGCAGATCGCAGCTGGTGACATCTATCCGGCTCTTGAGCGCGGCACGATCGACGCGGCGGAGTTCGTCGGCCCCTACGATGATGAGAAGCTTGGCTTCAGCAAAGTCGCCCCATATTACTACTATCCAGGCTGGTGGGATGGTGGTCCGGTCATCCATGTGATGATTAACATCGATCGCTGGAACGCACTCCCTAAGATCTACAAAGCGGTAGTCAATGCCGCCGCCGCGCAGACATATGTTGATGTGCTGGGCAAGTATGACGCCCGCAATCCAGCCGCGGTTCGCCGGCTGGTCGGGGCTGGGGCTCAGCTACGGCCGTTCAGCCAGGAGCTCATGGAGGCTGCCTTCAAGGTGTCTAACGAACTCTATGACGAGATCGCTGCCAAGAACTCTGACTTCAAGAGGCTCTATGAGAGCGTGCGCGGGTTCAGAAATGAAGCGTATCTCTGGTTCCAGATTGCCGAGTACGCCTACGATAGTTTTCTGATCCGTTCGCGGGCAAAGTGATTTACCGCGAAAGAGTGAGCGAAATCTGCTGACTCTATCGCTCTCTTGGACTTCATCGCGGCGCTGGGGCTCGTTGGCACGGTCAAAGAGGCTGCGCTTGCAGGAGCCTACATCGGCCGTCGATCTGCTACGCCTCCTTCCGCATTGAGCGAGATGGACTGCTGCTTATCATGGTGCCGGTCGCATTGCTTAACTGAAACTGTCCAAACAACTGAAGTCGCGCTCCGCACGATGTCCATCCCGAGCCCTACCGCGATGTCGAGAAGGCAAACGACCGCTTCTGGCAGATTTCGTTGAAAAAGTCCTCGTGATTGGCGGCGATCATGATTCCCTGATGAGGCATTCTCGGCAGGAGGATCGGGCCATGATGGGCGAGCGTCTCGTGGTGCAGGAGAGCCTGTTC
>NZ_JBFUMH010000245.1:0-5410 GCF_054049475.1 Microvirga sp. P5_D2
CACCAACATGCCACCAACATGCTCGAGCGGCTCAACGAAGAGATCAGGAGACGCACGTATGTGGTGCGGATCTTCCCCAATGCCGCTTCATGCTGCCGGCTGGTGCGGGCTCTGGCGGTCGAGACGCACGAGAACTGGCTGGAAGCCCACCGCTACCTCAACATGGAGGATCTCAAGGAGCACAAGAAAAGCACTCTTCGCGAAGCCGCTTAGCCAGCCTGACCGGCCGCCCCGCTTTGCAGAACTTGACGCACACAATCACCTGGGAAGAACGCCGTCCTAGGAGGATCATATGGTACGCGCTGCTCGCCTGTCTGCACTCGCTTTTTCTGGTTTACTGCTCTCGTCCGTTGCGGCCTTTGCCGCTCCGAAGATCGTTCCCGGTCCGGGGCCAGATCCGGGCTGCTTCAAGCCGTGGAATGCCCAGACCAAGTATATGCAATGGGATAAGAAGCCGGGCCCCTACCGCATTGCCGTGGTGAACAGCTTCGTCGGCAATACTTGGCGCATCCAGATGATCCAGACCGCAAAGGCCTATGCCGAGCAGGCTGGCATGAAGGACAAGATCAAGGAGCTGAAGGTCGTCTCGACCGGCACCGACGTCGCCGCGCAGCTCGGCGCCATCGAGGACTTCATCAACCAAGGTTACGACGCCATCATCACCATTGCGGTGGCGCCCGAGGGCTTCGACCGCGTGATCCGGCTGGCAGATCGTAACAACGTAGTGATCGTACCCTTCGACAACGTGCTCGACACCGACAAGGTTATGCAGGTGAACGAGGATCAGCTAGAGATCGGCCGTCTCTCGGCACGGCATCTTCTGAAGGAGCTGGGTCAGAAGCGCGATGGCAAGATCCTCGAGGTGCGGGGCCTGCCCGGAAACTCGGTGGACCGCGACCGCCATCTCGGCTTCCGCGAGGTGATGGAGAAGGAGGGCAAGTTCCAGATCGTCGAGGTGGTGGGCAACTGGGATGACGGCACGGCCCAAAAGGCGACCGCCGATGCACTCGCCGTACACGGCAAGTTCGAGGCCGTGTTCACGCAGGGCGGCTCGACCGGATCCGTGCGCGCCATGATGGACGCGAAGCATCCCTTCGTGCCGATGGCGGGCGAGGGCGAGAATGGCTACCGCAAGCTCATCGCGCAGCATGCTGGCGAAGGCCTGAAAGGGTTTTCCTACAGCCAGTCTCCCGGCCTCGTGGCCATTTCCATGAAGGCCGCGATCTCGGCGCTCGAAGGCAACCCGATGCCTCAGCTCATCTCGGTGCCGATCCCGGCCGTCGATTACACGACCCTCAAGGACAACGTGAACTACTGGTCGAACCTCTCCGACAACTTCTTCGCGGCCAACGAATTTCGGGCCTGCGGCGTGAATGTGACTGCGCCTGAGATCATGGCGAAGGACGCCAAGAACACGCAGTAAGAAGAACGCGGCCAAAGCACCTCGGCTCCTGTCCTGACCTTCGCCCGGACGGGAGCCTCTTCCGAATACCGAAGGGGTTCCATGCTCGAACCTGCGCCCTTCTTCGCCCTTGAGAACATCTCCAAGCGCTATGGCGGTGTTCATGCCTTGCGCGACGTGGACTTCGCGTGCAGCCGCGGGTCGATTCATGCCGTCCTTGGAGAGAATGGCGCCGGGAAATCGACCCTGATGAAGATCATGGCGGGCGTCGTGCAGCCGGACGAGGGCCGCATGATTCTCGAAGGCGCGCCCGTCACGTTTCCGAACCCGTCGGCGGCGAACCGGGCCGGGATCGTGTGCATCTTCCAGGAGCTATCGCTCATGCCGGAACTCACGGTGGCCGACAACATCACCCTGTCGAGCCCTCCGCGCCGGTTCGGCTTCATCGACGGTCGCGCGCAGCGCCGGCGTTCGGAAGAACTCCTCGCCCGCATCGGCTGCGAGGACATCAACCCCTTGAGCCGCGTGTCGGATCTGCCGCTCTCTCGGCGGCAGATGGTCGAGATCGCGAAGGCGCTGGGCCGCAATCCGAAGCTCCTCATTCTCGACGAGGCGACCTCCGCGTTGACCCCCGCCGACGTGGATCGGGTCTATCGCATGCTCTTCGAGCTGAAGGCGCGCGACCTGAGCATTCTCTACATCTCCCATCGCATGCACGAGATCGAGGCGCTGGCGGACCGCTGCTCCGTGTTTCGCAACGGGCGGCATATCGAAACCTTCGCCAAGGGCACGCGTAACAATGACGAGATCATCGGCCTCATGATCGGCCGCGAGATCGAAGGGCAGTTTCCGACAAAGCCCAGGCGGCCCCGCCCGGCGCCCCTCATCACGATCCGGGATCTTTCCTGGGAGAAGCGTCTCAACGGCGTCGGGCTCGAGGCAGGACGCGGTGAGATCGTGGGACTGGGCGGCCTGGACGGCCAAGGGCAGAAGGAACTGCTGCTCGCGCTCTTCGGCGTGCTGCGGGGCGTTCGCGGCACGGTTACCCTTGAAGGCGAGCCCACGGCCGCGAATTCGCCGAAAGCCGCCAAGAGCGGACGGGCCCGGATGGCGCTCGTGCCAGAGGACCGCAAGAGCGAGGGGCTCATCCTCTCCATGTCGATCGCCGACAATATCTCCATGGCCTCGCTCGACCGTCTCTCGCACGGGATGTTCATCGATCCGGGTCGCACCCGACAGGCCGTCGAACGGGCCATCGAGCAACTGCGGATCAAGATCGGCAGCGCGGGCGATCCGGTCTCGACCCTGTCCGGCGGCAACCAGCAGAAGGTGGTGCTCGCCAAATGGCTCGCGACGGATCCCGACGTGATCCTGCTCAACGATCCGACCCGCGGCATCGACGTGGGAACGAAGCAGGAGATCTACCGGCTCATGCGCGAGCTCGCGGAGGAGGGCGCCTGCATTCTCTTCTACTCGACGGATTACGAGGAGCTGATCGGTTGCTGCGACCGCGTCGCGGTCATGTATGACGGCCGCATCGTCCGCGAACTCGAAGGCGATGCCATCACGGAGCGCAACCTCATCGCGAGCGCGCTCAACATCGCCGAACGGCGGGAGCCGGCCCATGTCTGACACGGTGCTCACGCCCGCCGCGGAGCCGCAGGAGAAGACCCGCCGCTGGGGCGAGGGCTTGAGCCTGCGCTGGCGGCAGCACACCGGCATCCTCGGCGCGCTTGCACTCTTCGTCGTGCTTTACCTCTTCTATCAGCTGAGCCATCCCCGCGGATTCACGGGGCAGATCCTGATCCAGAACGCCAACGAGGTCTTCGCCCTAGCGCTCGTGTCCATGGCGCAGACGGTGCCCGTGCTCATGGCGGGGCTCGATCTCTCTGTCGGCGCCGTGATGACCCTTGTGGGCTGCATCGCGAGCCACCTCGTCGATGGGAGCCCGGGCGAGATCGCGGCCGGCATCGCCGCCTGCATCGCCGCCGGCGCGGCGTGCGGCTTCGCCAATGGCTGCGTGGTCGTCTACGGGCRCATCCAGCCCATCATCGCGACGCTCGCCACGAGCGCGATCTACATGGGGCTCGCCCTCATCCTGCGGCCGACGCCCGGCGGCAAGGTGCACGAGGATTTGTCCTGGGCGGTCACGAGCGACTTGCGCGAGTTCGCGGCAACCTTCGGTCTCTTCGACAATGGCGAGGCGGTCTGGCTGCAACCCTTCGCGTGGATCCCGGTGCCGCTCGTCCTGCTTGCCCTGATCATTCTTCTGATCTGGGTGCCGTTCACCCGTTCCGTCACGGGACGCACGGTCTATGCGATCGGGTCGTCCGAGAGCGCGGCCTACATGTCGGGGCTGCCGATCAACCGGGCGAAGCTTGCGGCCTTCACGTTGGCGGGCCTCTTCGCCGGTCTCGGCGGCCTGTTCCTCGCCCTTCAGACCTCATCCGGCAATGCCGACATTCCGCAGGCCGGAGCCTATACGCTCAACTCCATCGCGGCCGTGGTCATCGGTGGCACCTCGCTTCTCGGCGGCACCGGCAGCGCCATTGGGGCCATGATCGGCGCGATGGTGCTGCGCACGATCTCCTTCAACTTCCGCATCTTCGACGTGCCCCCCCTTCTGCAGCCTCTATTTGAGGGGCTGGTGCTTCTTGCCGCGGTAAGCATCGGCGGACTGAAACTGCTGCGTCTCAAGAACAAGCTCGAGGTATTCCGGTGAGCAGAACGGCCGACGCGACTACCGCGCTACGGGGTCTGCATCTCGGACCGGACGACAAGCCCGTGGCCTTCGCGGCCGGGTTCGTCCTGCTCATCCTGCTGATCGGGACGGGGTACACGCTCTACACGCAAGGCAGCGCGCCCCTTCTGCACCCGCAATATCTGCTGCAGCAGCTTCAGGTGGGATCCTTCCTCGGGATCGTGGCGGCCGGACTCATGCTCGTCATCCTGCTTGGCCACATCGACCTTTCGGTGCCCTGGACCCTGACGGCCGCCGCCATGATGGCAACCGCCATCGGCGGCCCTTGGGCAATCCCGGTGGGAATTGGGGTCGGTCTTCTCGTCGGCATCGTCAATGGGCTCGGCGTCGCGTATCTGCGGGTACCGTCCATGATCTTCACGCTCGGCATGAATGCCGTGATGCGAGGCCTCATGGTGTCTCATACGGGCGGCTTCGCCCCGCAGACGGCAGCGACCGACCTGATGCAGTACCTTGCGGTCGCCCGCATTGGCGGCGTGATCCCGGTGGCGCTCCTCGTCTGGCTCGCTGTTTCCGTGGCCGTCGTGGCGATCCTCACGCGCACGACCCTCGGTCGCTCCATCTACGCCATCGGTAATCGCGAGCGGGCTGCCTATCTCTCGGGCATTGATACGAACTGCGTGATCCTCATCACCTTCGCTCTCTCGGGCGCGGCGGCGGGCCTTGCGGGCGTGTTGCTCGCCGGATATTCCACCAAGGCCTATCAGGGCATGGGCGATGCCTATCTGCTGCCGGCCATCGCCGCCGTTGTCATCGGCGGCACCAACATCCTCGGCGGACGCGGGCGCTATTTGGGCACTCTCGTGGGCGTCATCCTGATCGTGCTCTTGAACTCGGTCCTCTCCATCATGCAGATTCCTGAGGCTGGCCGCCAGATCATCTATGGCTGCGTCATCATCTCTATGCTGCTCGTCTATGGGCGCGGGGTCCGTGTAACTGGATGATGGTTGGCCGTTTGATCTCCTCGAAGGTTGAGAGAGTGCCAGAGGCTGTTTGCAATTTATCCGTAATCATCACCGCTGGGTTGAATTGGCCTTGCCCTACTGGCGAGCTCTGGCATCAAGCTGAAGGTCTGTTCCTGGCAGATTTCGTTGAAAAAGTCCTCGTGATTGGCGGCGGATCATGATTCCCTGATGAGGCATTCTCGGCAGGAGGATCGGGCCATGATGGGCGAGCGTCTCGTGGTGCAGGAGAGCCTGTTCTACGCGTTCCGGCTTGAGGACCATGTTCCGTCCGATCACCTGCTG
>NZ_JBFUMH010000246.1:0-5400 GCF_054049475.1 Microvirga sp. P5_D2
TCGGTCCCTGAGCCTGATCGGCCGCCGGCTTGCCTGCGGAGGCGACACGGTCGAAGGGGGCTGAATCGACGCCGGGGATCGGCCGAATTTCAAGATTCTGGTGCGCGGCGACCATGACGTCATGCCAGGTTTGCGCGGGCAGGGTGCCGCCGGTCATGTTGTTCATGGGCTTCGAATCGTCGTTGCCGTACCACACGCTGGCGACGAGATTGCCGGTATAACCCACGAACCAGGCGTCCTTGTAGCCGTTGGTGGTGCCAGTCTTGCCCGCGACGGGAATGCCCTCAAGGGCGGCGCGCTTACCTGTGCCTTCCATGACCACCTTGTTCAACATGAAGTTCATGTCGGTGACGACGCGGGATTCCAGCACCTGCTTCGGCGGCGTGTCACGGTCATGCCGATAGATCACGTCGCCTGCGGAGTTGCGCACTTCCCAGGCGGCGTAGGGATCGGCCCGCTTGCCGCCATTGGGGAAGACCGCATAGGAGGCCGCCATGTCGATCACGGACACCTCGGCGGCGCCGATGGGGAGCGAACTCGAATCCGTCAGCGGATGGGTGAGGCCCATGCGCTTGGCGGTATCGACAATGATCGCGCGCCCGGCCTTGGCGTTACCCTTGCCGATTTCCAGCGACATGATTACGGGGATTGAGTTGATCGAGCGCGCCAGTGCGGAGACGAGCGGCATGGAGCCCGAGAAGGAGCGGCCATAGTTCTGCGGGCACCAATTGCCGAGACAAACGGGCCGGTCCACCACGATGGAAGTGGGCTTCAGTTTGGGATTCGTGGTTAGCGCGGCGGCGTAGACGAAGGGCTTGAACGAGGAGCCCGGCTGACGCAGGCCGCCCGTGGCGCGGTTGAACTGGCTCTGGCCGTAATCCCGGCCGCCGACGATGGTGCGCACGGCGCCGTCCACGTCCATCACCACGATCGCACCTTGGCCGGCCTTATACTGGCGGCCGTGCTGGCGCAGCATGTCTTCCAGCGTCTGATCTGCGTGGCGCTGGAGAGTGGTGTCGAGGGGCGTCTTGACGGTAAGGACGCGCTCGTTGCCGAATTTCTTGTCGGCGGCGAGGGTCTTCACCTGATCGTAGGCCCAGTCGAGATAGAAGTCGGGCGTCGTCTCGCGGGTCCGGTTGATCGGGGTCGCCGGGTTGCGGCGGGCGGTCTGGATCTGGCCCTCGGTGGAGAAGCCCGCCTCGACCATGTTGCGCAGAACCTCGTTGGCGCGGGCGCGAGCGGCGGGCAGGTTCACGTGGGGCGCATACTTGGTGGGCGCCTTGAACAGGCCTGCGAGCATGGCGGATTCCGCGAGCGTCAGGTCCTTGGCTGGCTTGCCGAAATAATAGTCCGAGGCCGCCACGACGCCGTGGGCGCCGCCGCCCATATAAGCGCGGTCGAGATAAAGCTTGAGGATCTCGTCCTTGGTCAGGTGGAATTCGAGCCAGATCGCCAGGAATGCTTCCTTGATCTTACGCTCCAGGGAGCGCTCGTTCGTGAGGAACAGGTTCTTGGCCAATTGCTGGGTGATTGAGGAGCCGCCCTGCACGACGCCGCCGCCCTGGGCATTGACCAGAAGAGCGCGGAAGGTGCCGATGGGGTCGATGCCCCAGTGATCGTAGAAACGGCGGTCTTCCGTCGCCAGCGCGGCCTTTATCATGTAATCTGGAAAATCCTCGAGCTTGTAGGAATCATCCAGATGAAGGCCGCGCCGTCCGACTTCCTGGCCGTAACGGTCGAGGAAGGTGACGGCGAGATCCTGGGTTTTGAGCCAATCGTCCTCAGTCTCCCGGAAGGCGGGCAAGGCGAGGGCGAGCATGATGACGGCACCGACCGTGCCAAGCGTAGTGGCTTCGCTGGTCAGGTCGAGGATGACCCGCAGGGGCCCGCGAAACCGCAGGCACTTCATCTTCTCCGAATAGGACCCATAGGCCGAGGCCAGTCCGCGCCCGCATTGGAACAGGAACGAGTTCAGCCATGCGTCGAACCAGAGTGCGGCACGCTTGATCCGTGTCGGGAGAGGGGTAGATGGATGCTGGCGCACGATGGTCCCTTGGGGCAGTCAGAAGGCCTGATATGCCTTGTTTATGATCGTTGGTTTCCCTAGCGGCAACAATACAACGCGGCCACAGTTATTATCAACAACTCACAAACAGGTTCCTTGGTTCATATAGAGCCGTGGGTAACCTCGAAAAGGTTTGCAGGATGTGCGACATAGCACCTTCAATCCGCCTCAAAAGGAGCTCAGAGAGCCCGCATGTCCCATGCATCGACGATCATCGGCTTCGAGCCGGAGGAGCAGCCCTTCTGGCGCGCCAAAACCCTTGAGGCCATGAGCCTTCAGGAGTGGGAGAGCCTGTGCGACGGCTGCGGGCGCTGCTGCCTCGTCAAACTCGAGGATGAGGACACCAGCGAGGTGCTCTACACCGATGTGGGCTGCACGCTCCTCGATGATCAGACTTGCCGCTGCCGCGACTACCCCAACCGTCAGGCCAAGGTGCCGGATTGCGTGCGCTTGACGCCCGATGCCGTGCGCAGCATATCCTGGCTGCCCGATACCTGCGCCTACCGCCTCGTCGCGGAAGGAAGCGACCTCTATTGGTGGCACCCGCTGGTTTCCGGCGATCCCGACACGGTTCACGCGGCGGGTATATCCGTCCGCGACCGGGTGGCCGGACCGGAGGAGGAGTTCAGCATCAACGACCTTCTTGAACGCCTCGTGGAATGGCCGATGCGGAACGTAGAGCCCTGACCGAGGAGGTCACGCCTTGGCCTTGTCTTGCGTTGCTTCCTCGGCCTCCTTCTCGCCCGGTACCGAGGTTTCCTCGCCCAACGTCTCTCGGACATAGAGCTTCTTCACCAGCACATAGGTCACGACGGCGAGCGGGAATCCGAACACAAGGCCCAGTGGGCCGAACAGGATGCTCGCGACGAGAATCGCGAACAGGGCCAGCGCGGGCGGAATGCTGACGACGCTGCGCGCCACCAGCGGGAAAATCACGTTGCCTTCCAACTGCTGAATGATGATTACGGCGACGATGGTCCAAAGCGCCGTTTCCCCGCTGATGCTGAAGGCGAAGAGAACGGCCGGCAGAGCGCCGAGGATCGGCCCGAGGAAGGGAATGAAATCGGCCAGGCCCGCGATCAGGCCGAGCGCGTAAGGGGAGGGCAGGCCGATGAGCCAGAAGGCCAGGGTGGACAGCACGGCCACGCAGGACATGGCGATGAGCTGCGAAACGAGCCAGAGCCTGAGCGCCTGTCCCGAAGCATCGAGCGAGCTTTCCACTCGCTCGTGATGGCGGATAGGGAAAAGCTTGACGAGGCCCTGTTTGTAGAGACGCGGCGAGGCCGCGATGTAGATGCCCGCGATCACGACGAGGAAAAAGTCGGCGAGGCCGCTCATGACAGCGCCGCCGATACCGGCGATGCGCGAAGCCAGACCGCCGGATGGAAGGTTGTCGAGCATCTCGTTGATGTCGTCGGACACCGTGCCGAAGCCCAGGTTTTTCGTGAAGTTGTCGATCACGGAAGGCAACCGCTCAACCACATTCGAGAACTGGGACCGCATCTGCGTTCCGAACAACGCGATCAGGCCAACGAATAGAACGAAGATGATGAGCGTCGCGACCGTCAGACTCCACCGTTCCGGCACCCGAGCGTAGCGAGCCAGCAGCTCGGCTAGGGCATGAAGGATAAGGGCTACGAGAATAGCGCCAAAGGCCAGCAGGAGAACGTCCGCGAGCTTCCAGAGTAGAAGCACGAACACGACGAGTCCGAGTACGATAAGCGTTTTACGAACGAACTCAGCATCTCCCATGATCCCCCGGAAAGACGCACGGCCACCATCAATCATCCCATACCCCCATTGTCAGCGAGACAATCGAAACGGCGAAGCTATGTTCCCTCGTGCTTGACGTGATATCGTTAAACTTGGCCGTTCTACTTAACTCATCAGTGCTGCAGGGGTACTCGGAAGAACAAGGAACGTAAAACGCCGTTGGCAGTTATCGTGGCAGAGGAGGGTTATGTAATGACCACCAACGTCATCTGCTTTCTTCTAGGCACGGTGTTCCCCCTGGCCACCGTTGGCTGGATGATTGCTCAGTAATGTTCAGTATTCGCGTAACGAGCACTTGTTTGCGTAAAGTCGTGTGGCAAAGGCTTGCGTCGAGCTCATAAAAAACCCGCCAACGTGAGTGGMGGGTTTTTTATGAGCTTATTGTGAAATCTAACGCGATGCGATGGAGGCCCGCTTCGCCAGTTCATCGCGCAGGTGAACCGGCAGCTCGATGCCGCTCATGCGCCATGTGGTATTGCGAAGCCGCATGACGACGCGGAACTGCTTGTCCTTGGACACATTCGCGGGCAGCGGAATCGTGACCACGCGGAAGCCTTGGCTCTCGGAGGCGAGGAAGGTCTGCCAAGCCTGTTTGAGTGAACCGATATCCGCACGCAAATCCATGCGCAGGGGAGGCACGGTCGCACCGGAGCCGAGGGTGGCCTGGTGCGGCCAGCCGTCTTCGAGAAGGTCCACGAGCGCCTGCGGCGAAACAAGCTCCTCGATCACCGGATTAAGCATGGCCGCGCCCGCCTGCGTGGCGAAATCCTGCTCGACCTCGTCGAGATCCTCATTCTTCATGTACTCGCGCAGAATTTGCCGCGAGAGCGAGGTCCGGAGGGCATTGAAGTTCACCCGTTCCGTGATGCGGTCAAGGTCCTTGGCTTCGACGGCCTTGCCGAGATCGTAAAGGGCGACGAACGGCGAGACCATGAAGATGGCCCATGCCAGAAAAAGCAGAAACGAGATTCGAAGCGTCCAGCGCATGGGGCGACAATCCTTCGATAGACAAGCCTCCGCCCAGGCTTAACTGGGACATGATCCTGAACGAGGCTGCCGGGGAGGCACATATCTGGGGATCGTTGTCACAACAAAAAAGGGCGACCTTTTGGCCGCCCTTTCTCAAGTTCGTGATGGACCCGATCAGCCGCGGGCGCGGGCGCGGATCATGAAGGTATCGAAGGCATACTCGGCCACTTGGAACCACAGGTATTCTTCGTTCCGGAAGGCGCGGATGGAGTCGATGACCTTCTTGAAGTCGGCGTTCTTGGCCGAAACCTCGTCATAGACCTCGTTGGTCGCCTTGTAGGCCGCTTCCATGATCTCCTGCGAATACGGGCGCAGCTGCGTGCCGGCGCCGAGCAGGCGGCGAAGCGCGGCCGGGTTGCGGGCATCGTATTTGGCCAGCATGTCGTTGTTGGCATAGCCGGCAGCAGCAGACAGGATCGCCTGATACGATTTCGGCAGTTCCTTCCACTTCGCATTGTTGATGAAGAGGTGGATGGTGGGGCCGCCTTCCCAGAAGCCGGGATAGTAGTAATACGGGGCGACCTTCGAGAAGC
>NZ_JBFUMH010000247.1:0-5346 GCF_054049475.1 Microvirga sp. P5_D2
GCAGGTAGAAGATCGCATCGACGATGCGCCGCAACGGGTAGGTCTGCCGCCGCCCGGCTGGATGGCTGCGGGGGACAAGGGGCGCGAGCAACGCCCATTCGGCATCAGTAAGATCGCTGGCGTAGGAACAGACATCCATGGTGGGGCTCCTGGATCATCAAACAGCCCGCATCCGCTTCAGCGGCCCAGCGTAGAACCTATTCTGAATCAACGGCTTGCCCCGAGCAATAAAATTGCTCACCAGCCTCTTACACTCCATTGAGTGGCAAATTTACTCTGGTGCTCCCATGCCGATCGGCATCTTACGTGCTCTGAAGGAAATGAGCGGGCGCATTGGAACGTCGTACGGCATGTCTGAAACCTGTGGTTCCGTGACATATGCTAGGCCAGATACGGACTTGGAGACGCTTGCAGTTACGATCGGCCGCCCTGTTCCGGAAGGGGAAGCTCGGCTCATCGGCGACGATGGACTTGTAAGTGAAGTCGGAAAGCGTGGGGAGATACAAGTCCGCCCCAAATATTGCATGCTGGGTTATCTCAACCAGCCTGACCTGAGCACGAAAGCTTTCACGGACAATGGCTGGCTCAGGACCGGCGACGTCGCGGAGCTTCTGCCAGACGGGGACCTGTGCTTTGTGGGACGTTTGTTCGATATGTTCAAGTCAGGCAGGTATAATGTCTATCCGCGCGAAATCGAAATTGTTTTAGAGACCCACCCAGCTGTCGCACTCGCTGCAGTGATAGGAATGCCTGATCCGATCTTCGGCGAGGTCGTTATCGCGGTTGTCGAATTAAAACAGAGCGCTGAAGTGAACCCGTCTGGTCTCAAGGAGTGCTGCTCTGCCCAACTTGCCGACTACAAGATCCCAAAAAGATTTGAGCTTCGCCACGAACTGCCACTACTGTCAGTTGGAAAGGTGGATAAGGTAGGCCTCCGAGCTGAGTTGCTGGTCTCAGACATAGGTAGCAACCTCTAAAAGAGTTCGTTTACTATGGTCGTGCCCTGACCTGCAGCGCAAGGGACTTCTTGTCAAAACTCTTCTCAGCGGAATTCGGCAAGCCTTCGGTCCAGGCCGCCATCTTTCGGTACACTACGGAAGAAGCTCAGACGTCCGTTATCGACGGCGAAGCAGCCGTTCCTGAAGGGTAGGGGAGATTCCTACTTTGACCCTGATCTGACATTCCCGGAAGTTGTTGCGGGCAGTCTCAGGCTACCCAAGCCCGACTAACGGTCCTGCAAGAGCTTCAGGCGCGACCTCAAGGCTTCCCTGATGTGCGCCCTTGCCACGTTCTCGGCCCGGTCGGCATCATGTGCCGCAATGGCACCGATAAGGGCCTGGTGTTCCTCGGCCGCCGTCGAAGGCCTGCCCCCGATGCTGAACGTGGTCGCGCCCAGGAGTGCGATCCCGTCCTGAAGCTCCTGCAAGGCGCTGTCGAGGTAACGGTTCCTGGCCGAGCGGAAGATCATCTCGTGGAAGGCCCGGTTGAGGCGGGCCATCTCGGCAGGGTCGTTCGACCGAGCCTCGAAAGCACTTTCCAGGTCAACGAGGGCATCAATCTCCGAGGGCGAGGCGTGCTGGGCCGCGAGGCGGGCCGCGGCGCCTTCCAGGATCTCACGCATGGCGTAGAGTTCGAGGACCTCGGCAGTCCCGAGACTGCGCACGACCAGTCCTCGCCCACTAGCCGGCTCCACTAATCCTTTTGCCAGAAGGCGGCCCAGCGCCTCTCGGACCGGAGTGCGGCTGACCTGGAGGCGTTGGGCCACGTCCTCCTCGCGCAACCGGTCGCCTGGGCGGTAGATCCCCACACGGAAAGCCTGACAGAGCGACCGGAAGACTGCCTCGCCCAGCGGCGTGCCGGAATCCCGGCCAACCAGTTCCAGTTCGTGGGAGGGTTGATCTGCCATCCGAGCTCCTGAGGACGCTGCTCGATTCTATGAAGCATCGAACATGGCAATTGACTAGAGCGTACGATTGGATATGTTTGTATACAAAGGTGTTCAAAGTTCAAGCTCTGGAGCGGGGCAACCTGAATGGGCGCAAGCCCCGCCATTGGCACCTTCGGCGGGGCAATCGGATAGGCATCCTCAAAGATGACGACTTGGCTGCTCGGCCGATGCTGCTCTGCATCAGATGGAGTTCCGAGAGGTGTGCAAGGGGGTGGAGAAATGAGAGTGGGAACTGCGGTCTCGAGAGTCCGTCCAGCGGAGCCGGTGAACGAGGCCTCGCGTCCAAAAGTACAGGCCAGGACTGTTCCGGTTGAGCTGACACGCAAGTATGACGTCCTGGTCATCGGCGGCGGCAACGCGGCTCTCTGCGCGGCCATTAGTGCCCGCCGTTCGGGGGCTTCGGTGCTTGTGCTCGAAGCTGCTCCTAAGTTCTACCGTGGCGGCAACACGCGTCACACGCGCAACATGCGCTGCGCGCATGATAAGGCGACCGAAATCCTGACCGGCCCCTACACCGAGGACGAGTTCTGGGAGGATCTTCTGCGGGTCACGGGCGGGCAGACGGACGAGGAACTTGCCCGGTTCATGATCCGCGAGTCCAAGGAGATCCTTCCCTGGATCGTCGAGCAAGGCGTTCGCTGGCAGCCGTCCCTCGGCGGCACGCTCAGCCTGGGCCGCACGAACTCGTTCTTCCTCGGCGGGGGAAGGGCGATGCTGAACGCCCTCTATCTCACCGCAGAGCGCCTCGGCATAGACGTGCTCTACGACGCAGAGGTCGTTGACCTCGATATTCAGTACGGCAAATTTCTGTCGGCCACAGTCGCCTACGGCAGGCAACAGCACAAAGTGCATGCGACTGCCCTGGTTGCTGCTGCGGGAGGTTTCGAGGCCAACATCGAATGGCTGAAGCAGTACTGGGGCGACGTGGCCGACAACATTCTTGTTCGCGGGACGCCCTATAACCGGGGATCGGTGCTCAAGATGCTGCTCGACAAAGGTGTGCAGCAGATCGGCGATCCGACGCAGGGACACTTCGTTGCCATTGACGCGCGTGCGCCGCGGTTCGACGGCGGCATCATCACCCGGCTCGACTGCGTCGTCTTCGGCATTGTGGTCAACAAGAACGCGGAACGCTTCTACGACGAGGGCGAGGACATCTGGCCCAAGCGCTACGCCATCTGGGGCCGCCTCGTCGCCACCCAGCCCGACCAGATCGCCTACACCATCTTCGACGGGCCTTGCCTCGAAATGTTCATGCCATCACTCTATCCGCCGGTGAAGGCGCACAGCATTCCAGAGCTTGCCAGCAAGCTTGGGCTCGACCCCCAAGCTCTTGAGACCACCGTCAAGACTTTTAATCAGGCTGTGCGTCCTGGCACGTTCGACCACACGATCCTGGATGACTGCAAGACAGAAGGCCTGGATCCGCCGAAGACCCATTGGGCCAGACGGATCGAGACGGCGCCGTTCTATGCCTATCCGGTCCGGCCAGGTCTCACGTTCACCTATCTGGGCACGCGCGTGAACAAAGAGGCCCGGATGCTGATGGCGGATGGTACGCCTGCGGCCAACATGTTTGCCGCCGGCGAGATCATGGCTGGCAATGTGCTCGGCAAAGGCTATGCCGCCGGCATCGGAATGACTATCGGCAGCGTCTTCGGACGCGTCGCCGGACGAGAGGCTGCGAAAAATGCACGCAACTGAAGCACTCAAAGAAGCCGACCGTCTGATGACGGTCTGCAACTCCTGCCGCTATTGCGAGGGATTGTGCGCCGTCTTCCCAGCGATGGAAATGCGCCGCGCCTTCACCGACGGCGATCTGAATTATCTTGCCAATCTCTGCCATAGCTGCGGCGCCTGCTACACCGATTGCCAGTTCTCGCCCCCGCATGAGTTCAACGTCAACGTTCCGCAGACTCTGGCGAAGGTCCGCAACGACTCCTACAAGTTCTACGTCTGGCCGCGGGCGCTCGCGCCTTTGTTCGAGCGTAATGGTCTGGCAGTCAGTCTCATCATGGCGCTCAGCGTCGGTGTCTTCTTCTTCACTCTGATGGCCATCAACGACCCCGCCGTGATGTTCGGGGTGCAGACGGGACCGGGCGCGTTCTACCGGATCATGTCGCACAACGCGATGGCCGGGGTGTTCGGCGCCGCGTTCTTCTATGCCATTGCAGCCATCATCATGGGCTTCCGCATGTTCTGGCGCGACATTGGCGAGACGACGGAGACCCTGACCAACGGTGTCTCGGTCTGGCAGGCCATGAAGGACACCATGGCGCTCCGTTATCTCGATGGCGGCGGTCCCGGCTGCTTCAACGAGGACGAGCGGCCGAACGACCGCCGCCGTCTCTTCCACCACCTGACCTTTTATGGGTTCTTCCTCTGCCTGGCGGCGACCAGCACGGCGACCCTTTATCACTATTTCCTCGGCATAGAGGCTCCATATCCCTGGTACGACCTTCCCGTCGTGCTCGGAACGATTGGCGGCATTGGACTCGTGATTGGGCCGGCAGGCCTGATGTGGGCGAAGGTCAAGCGCGATCCGGTTCTTCGGGATGACAGCAGGCGCGGCATGGAGGTGGCTTTCATCATGATGCTGTTCCTGGTCAGCTTGACCGGTCTCATGCTCCTGGTGCTGCGTGCAACGCCTGCCATGGGCACGATGCTCGCGCTGCACATGGGCTTCGTGTTCGGCTTCTTCATCACCATGCCCTACAGCAAGTTCGTTCACGGCATCTACCGCTTCGGGGCGCTCGTCCGCTACGCCAAGGAGCGGCGCGCACTTCACGAGCCGACCCCGTCGAAGGCCAAAGTTCTCGCCATCCCTGAGGCCAAAGCTGGGGCTTGAAGGATTCATTTCAGAGTCTCTAGCTGACCCTGGTTGTGTAAAAACGCTGGCGGCGGGACAAGGCAAGCAGTGGTAGGATAGCCCAGCCTTGTTTGGGGGATCCGATGAGACGCTTTGTTGAAGGCGTGGATCGCGGCCAGACCACCCTGTTTCCCGAAAGCCTGGAGGACTGGGTCAGCGACGATAACCCGGTGCGCGTCATTGACGTCTTTGTCGACGCGCTCGATCTGAGAGGCCTCGGCTTTGAAGGCATTGTGCCCGAAGCAACCGGACGCCCGTCGTATCATCCCGCCATCCTGCTCAAGCTCTACATCTACGGCTATCTCAACCGGGTGCAGTCCAGCCGACGTTTGGAGCGTGAGGCAGGCCGCAATGTTGAGCTGATGTGGCTGACGGGCCGCCTCATGCCCGATCACAAGACGATCGCCAATTTCCGCAAAGACAATGGCCGCGCCATCCGTCAGGTCTGCGCCCAGTTCGTCATTCTCTGTCGCCAGATCGGCCTGCTGAACACCGCCAGCGTGGCCATCGACGGCTCCAAGTTCAAGGC
>NZ_JBFUMH010000248.1:0-5326 GCF_054049475.1 Microvirga sp. P5_D2
CGCTCAACCAGAAGAAGGCCGGAATTCAGGTCGCCTTCGCATCGATGTTCACGCTGATCGCATTGATCGTTCTGCTCTCCGCAATCTGGTTCGGCCTGAACTTCGCCAACCGTCTCGTGGCGCCCATCCGCCGCCTGATCCATGCGACCGATCAGGTCGCGACCGGCAATTTCTATGTGCAGGTTCCGGTAAAGCGAGGCGAGGGGGATCTCGGCCATCTCGGCGAGACCTTCAACAAGATGACCACGGAACTGCGCACGCAGCATGATGGCCTGACCGCCGCGAGCGAGGTCATCGACCGGAGAAGGCGCTTTACCGAGGCCGTTCTGGCAGGTGTTTCCGCAGGCGTGATCGGCATCAATGCGCGCGGCTTGATCACCATTGCCAATCCGTCCACCGAGGCGCTTCTCGGCACGCCGCGTGAAGAGCTCATCGGTCGCTCCATCACGAGCGTTCTGCCCGAGGTAACGCAGCTGGTTCAGGAGATGGGCGAAGCGCGCCAGCGTCTCATGCAGTCGCAGATTCAGATTTCCCGCAAGGGCAAGGAGCGCACTATCAATGTGCGCGTGACAAGCGAGCAGGCGCGCAGCGAGCGGCGCGACCTCGTCATCACCCTTGACGATATTACGGACCTCGTCCTGGCCCAGCGCACCTCCGCCTGGGCCGATGTGGCCCGCCGCATCGCGCACGAGATCAAGAACCCGCTGACACCGATCCAGCTCTCGGCCGAGCGCATCCGCCGGAAATACGGCAAGGTCATCACGACGGATCGCGAGGTGTTCGACCAGTGCACGGACACCATCGTGCGGCAGGTCGACGACATCAAACGCATGGTGGACGAGTTCTCCTCCTTCGCCCGGATGCCGAAGCCGGCCATCCGCCAGGAGGATCTGGCGGAGACTGTGCGTCAGGTCGTTTTCATGATGCGGATCGCCCATCCGGAAATCGAGTTCGTGGATCAGTTTCCCGAAGGTCCGGTCGTCGCTCCCTTCGACCGCAGGCTCATCTCGCAGGCGGCTACGAACATCGTGAAGAACGCCACCGAGGCGATTGCAGCCGTTCCCGAGGATGAGCGCGGTCAGCCCCGGATCACCGTGACGCTGGACGACACGCATCCCGATTATTTGATCCTGGCCGTCACCGATAACGGCAAGGGCTTCCCGGTCGAGGGCCGTCAACGCCTTCTGGAGCCCTATATGACGACGAGAGAGGGAGGCACCGGGCTGGGCCTGCCGATCGTCGCCAAGATTCTCGAAGACCATGGGGGAGGCATGGACCTCGTCGATAATCCCGCAGGACGGGGTGGACAGGTCCGCATGTGGATCCCGAAACGGAAACAAGTTGCAAACGAGGAGGCGTCCGCCGCTTCGGAGAGCAACGAATCTCGCAGGGCAAGCCTATGAGCGCTGATATCCTCGTAGTCGATGACGAAGTCGACATTCGCGAACTCGTCGCCGGAATCCTCGAGGACGAGGGTCATCGAACCCGCACGGCTGGCACATCCGATGATGCGCTCGCGGCCATCGAGGCGCGTCGCCCGCACCTCGTGTTCCTCGACATCTGGCTTCAGGGCAGCCGCCTTGATGGTCTGCAGGTCCTCGAGATCGTCAAGGCGCAGCACCCGGATCTGCCGGTGGTAATGATCTCTGGACACGGCAACATCGAAACGGCCGTTTCCGCCATCAAGTCGGGCGCTTACGACTTCATTGAGAAGCCGTTCAAGGCCGACCGTCTCGTGCTGGTGGCAGAGCGCGCGTTGGAGGCCTCCCGCCTCAAGCGCGAGGTTCGTGACCTTCGCTCGCGCTCCGTTCAGGCCAGCCRTATCGCCGGCAGATCCATCGTGGTCAACCAGCTCAGGCAGGCGGTAGAGCGCGCAGCGCCCACCAATGCGCGCATCCTGATCACCGGGGCGCCTGGTTCCGGCAAGGAGCTGACGGCCCGTACGGTGCACAGCATGTCCTCGCGGGCGAACGGCCCCTTCGTCGTTCTCACGGCAGCGACGATCACGCCTGAGACCATGGAAGCCGAACTCTTCGGTACCGAGGGCGGGGAGGGTGGAGGACGCCGCGTCGGCGCGCTTGAAGAGGCGCATGGCGGCACGCTCTATATCGACGAGATCGCCGATATGCCGCGCGAGACGCAGAACCGGATTCTGCGTGTTCTGGTGGACCAGAATTTCCAGCGGATCGGCGGCACGACCCGCGTCCATGTGGATGTGCGCATCATCTCGTCATCGAGCCGCGACCTGCCGGCCGAGATCGCGGCCGGTCATTTCCGGGAGGATCTGTTCCATCGTCTTGGCGTCATTCCGATCCGCGTTCCGTCTCTGGCCGAGCGCCGCGAGGACGTGCCGGAGCTGATCGAATTCTTCATGGATCAGATCTCCTCGACGACCGGCCTGCCCAAGCGGCGCATCGCCGAGGACGCCATGGCGGTTCTGCAATCCCATGACTGGCCGGGCAATGTTCGCCAATTGCGAAACAATGTCGAACGCTTGATGATTCTGACCACCGCCGAGCCCGATGCCGAAGTCACTGCTGAGATGCTGCCCTCCGAAATCGGAACGCTCGTTCCGACGACGCCGGGCGGGGCGGGCGGCGAGAAACTCATGAGCATGCCGCTGCGTGAGGCCCGTGAGATCTTCGAACGAGAGTATCTTCTGGCGCAGATTGCCCGGTTCAGCGGCAATATCTCCCGCACTGCGGAGTTCATCGGCATGGAGCGCTCGGCCCTCCATAGAAAGCTTAAATCCTTGGGCATCGGCGGCTAGGACGTTTCACAATCCGCGGATGAGTGTGTCTCAATGCACATCATCCACGGGAAAATATCCTACAGAGGGGGTAGAACAGCCGAGCCCCTCTTGCCGAACGGTCAACTTCGCCCTGTAATAAGAAGGCCGGCCAACGACCGCACGATAGCGGATTATCATATACAGGCGGCCCAATAGCCAAGACCGGCGGCGATGGGCTGGCGAGGCAACTTCAATGGCGGGCGATCGCGCGCAGAATCTCCAGGACACCTTTCTCAATTACGTCCGGAAACAAAAGATTCCGCTGACCATATTCCTTGTGAACGGTGTCAAGCTCCAGGGCGTCGTGACATGGTTCGACAATTTCTGCGTTCTGTTGCGCAGGGACGGTCACTCTCAGCTGGTTTACAAACACGCCATTTCCACGATCATGCCTGGACAGCCCGTTCAGTTGTTCGATCAGATCGACGAGGCTGGCGAAAAGGCTTGAGGTGACGGAACCGCGCACTCCGGGGGAACAACGTCTCGCAGAGCTGGCAGAACCTGAGAAAGAGGTTGCCGCCGGCACGAACACGCTTGTGGTCGGCCCCTACCTAACCCGCAAGCGCCGGTTTACTTCCAGCGATGCGGAGCGCGAGGATGCGAACCCGCGCCCGCCCGAGGCCCGTCTCGACGAGGCCTCCGGCCTTGCACTCGCCATCGACCTAACCGTCGTCCAATCCCTGATCGCGCCTTTGGCTTCGCCTCGGCCTGCAACCTATATCGGCAGCGGCAAGGTCGACGAGCTCGCGGGCTTGATCAAGGCGGAGGGGATCGGCCTCGTCGTCATGGATTGTGCGCTGAGCCCTGTGCAGCAACGGAATCTGGAGAAAGCCTGGGGCGCGAAGGTCATCGACCGGACCGGGCTCATTTTGGAAATTTTCGGGCGGCGGGCTCGTACCAAGGAAGGCACGCTTCAGGTCGAGCTCGCCCATCTGTCCTATCAGAAAGGCCGGCTGGTCCGCTCCTGGACCCACTTGGAGCGCCAACGCGGCGGCTTCGGCTTCCTTGGCGGTCCCGGCGAGACGCAGATCGAAGCCGATCGGCGCATGATTCAGGAGCGCATGAACCGGATCGAACGCGATCTGGAAGGCGTGGTGAAAACCCGCTCGTTGCATCGCACGAGCCGGAGGAGGGTGCCTTACCCCATCGTGGCGCTCGTGGGCTACACCAATGCTGGCAAATCGACCCTCTTCAATCGCATGACTCAGGCCGAGGTTTTGGCCGAGAACATGCTGTTTGCGACCCTGGACCCGACGACCCGCGCCATCGATCTCCCACACGGGGAAAAGGCCATCCTGTCCGATACGGTGGGTTTCATCTCGGACCTGCCGACGATGCTCGTCGCGGCCTTCCGCGCCACGCTCGAGGACGTGGTCGAGGCCGACGTTCTCCTGCATGTGCGGGACGTGTCCCATGGCGAGACCGAAGCGCAGGCCGGCGACGTGGCCGTGGTTTTGCGGGAACTCGGAATCGACCCTGACGATACGCGGCGCATCATCGAGGTTTGGAACAAGGCCGACCTTCTGACGCCCGACGACCGGGAGCGTCTGGCGGCAACATCGGAACGGACGGGCGAGGAGAGGCGGCCCATTCTCATCTCAGCCTTGACGGGCGAGGGCATTCCCGAACTGCTCGCCACCATCGAGCAGCATCTTGCCATGGGGCGGCGCACCTACGAGGTGGATGTGGCACCGGAGGACGGGCAGGGGCTTGCCTGGCTCCATGAGAACACGGAAATCTTGGCGCGGACGCCGAGAGAGGATGGACATACCCTTCTCCAGATCCGCCTTGTGGGCGGCAAGGAGCCGCGGTTCCTCAACCGCTTCCCGCAGGCCCGCATCGTATAGTTAACGCTCGGCCGTATTTAACGCTCGGCCGTCTTGGCCTGAACCCAGAGTTCTTCCATCTCATCGAGGGACGCTTCGCTCAATTCGCGGCCCTGGCGTTTGAGCGCATGTTCGACAGACCCGAAGCGGCGTTCGAACTTGGCATTAGTCCGCCTCAGCGCGCTCTCCGGATCGATGCCGTAATGACGGGCGAGGTTGGTCACCGAGAAGAGAAGGTCGCCGATTTCATCCTCGATGCGATCTCGATCGCCGCTTGAAGAGGCCTCTTTAACCTCCTCCAGTTCCTCATGAATCTTATCAATAACCTGAGCGGATTCCGGCCAGTCGAAGCCGACCTTGGCCGCCTTGGTCGTCAGCTTCTGGGCTCGGGTCAGTGCGGGCAGGGCTGTCGGTATGCCGCCGAGAAAACCCGCCTCGTGACTCTCCGCCGGCAGTCCCAGTTTCTCGCGCTCTGCCCGACGCTCAGCCTTCTCTTCGCTCTTGATCGTGTCCCACAGGGCCTTGACCTGCTTGGGCGATAGGTCGTTCGCATTGTCGAAGACGTGGGGATGGCGCCGGATCAGCTTTTTCGTGATGGCCTCGACCACATCCGGAAAGCCAAAAGCGCCTTTCTCCTCGGCCATCCGGGCGTGGAAGACGACCTGAAGCAAAAGGTCACCGAGTTCATCTCGGAGATCAGCCAGATCAC
>NZ_JBFUMH010000249.1:0-5274 GCF_054049475.1 Microvirga sp. P5_D2
GCGCGATCTAAACCGTGGGCCGCAGCAGGAAGAGGCGTCCTACAGCGAACGGCAGATCTTCGAGAATGCCCTAGACTTCATGGTGAAGGAGGTCGCAGTGGTGAGACAGATAACCGAGACCGAAGCCCGCAAGCTCATTGAGGAGGGTTTAGCCAACGCCCTCCGTTCCAGCAAGCCGACCGGGAGCGAAGCGGCGGCATAGCCGCATTTGTACACAGTCTCTATTGGCGGTTCTCAAAGGAGAATAGGCCATCAAGCCAAACTGTTTCTAATACGTCCTCGCCTTACGGCGAAAAGTCGGCTGCGAGTGTCTGCTGCAGGATCCTGTCACGGATCAGCCGCTTCATGCTTCCCACCATGCGAGCCATATCACAGAGCCGATTCTGCAGGGCTGTCACATTCGCCATGACCTGAAACGGCGGCTCCGCCGGGAGCGGCTGTGCCAAGTGGTTCGCCAGCTCGTTCATCAGTTCCGCAATCGCCGTGTTGTCGTCGCGTAGCTGATGCAGCTCTGCCTTGAGCATGTCTAATGTCTGCTGACCCTTCCGGGGACTGCTGGCTTCTGAATTTTACGTGTTCTGCTAAGTGGCTACTGGAGCATGACGGCACTGTTGCAGTAACTTGAAAAGGTCACAACGAACCCCGTCGAACGGGTCACTCAGACTGCAAGACCGAAGAGCCGATCGACGAGACGGATTTCGCCTGTCGCTCGACGCTCCCGCTGGATGCAATGACCGCGGCGGATCATGCGCATGATTTCAAAGCCCGTCAGGGTCGCGGCGGCGGTTTTCATGGTCTGGAAGCCGCGTGCCGGACGGATCACGCGCTTGAGCGCGCCATGATCCGCCTCAAGGATGTTATTCAAGTATTTCGAGGTGCGGTGTTTGACATCCTGCGGCAGCAGCCCTTCGTTCTGCAGGCGCAGGATCGCCCTGGGATACGACGCCAGTTTATCTATCGTGATAGAGGATGGTGGATAGGTGCTCATCGCCTTTATGGCCTTACGCAGGAAACGATAAGCGGCGTTGGTATTCCGGCGATCGGATAGCATGAAGGCGATCAACCGACCGTGCTTGTCGACCGCGCGAAACAAGTATTTCCAGTTGCCCCCGACGCGGACGTAGGTCTCGTCCTCCAGGAGCCTGAGGTCCCTGATAGGGTCGGATCCGCTTCTCGATCTCCGGAGCATAGCGTTGGACCCAACGGAAGATCGTGGATGGGTCAACGGCGACGCCGCGTTCGGACATCATCTCGGCCAGATCGCGGTAGCTGACCCCATACTTGCAGTACCAGCGCACGCACAACAGAATGATCTCGACCGGGAAGCGACGGCGCTTGAACGAGACACGGGGGTGGATCCTTGATGAGCCGCTCCTCGTTATATGGCCGAGGTTAATGCAACGGAGCCCTTGAGGGCAGGGGGCTCCCAACTCAGCAGAGGTACTGCCACCGAATGCCTTGCCCGATCTGCCCTGGGTGAGGATCGCAGGTCGGCTAGGGGTGATCACCATCGCCCTTTTCCGCTTCGATCCCGCTTGGAAGCCTCCGATCACTCGGCCGGCTTGCCGCTGCGACCTGACCGAAGCCGTCCGCGCCCTCACTCACCGCGGTCGCTCCTGGCGGCCACTCGCACCACGTCAACGGCGGGTAAAGACGCCGAGTCCATGACTGTTGAAGTACTCGATTGTCATCCTCATCACGCCCTCCGGCATCCCCGAAAACTCCACCTTGGATATGGTGCCCGGATTGGCGTTCTCGTTCCGCAGCGTGAACGTGAACTGATCACCGTTCCAATGCGTCAAGTCGTAGTCGTTCTGAGCCGGGCCGATCCTCAGCACCAACGTGTCACTGGCGCCTTTAGCAATCACCGCATCCCCGAAGTAATCGTTGGCATAAGTCCCGATGTAGAGCGCCAGGTCCTTCACCGGAGACGGGTTGGACGGCGGGCTTTTGCCCACCAGTTCACCGGACGGTGCTGCCAGTGGTGCGAACAAGGCTTGGTAGGTCGTGATCCAGTCGCGGGTCGCATGACCGTACTGAACAAGGTCGGCAAACTCCATGGCCAGAGCCTCGACAGCGCCCGTAGGCGCCGCGTTGCTCAACACGGCAATGCCCACATGCGCCGAGGGAATGAGAAGGTAGTTTGTGGCGGCTCCAAGCGCAAAGGCGCCCGAATGGCTGATCATCGTGCGCCCAGACGGCTGCGTGCTGACACCAAACCCAAACCCGTAGAAGCTTGCCCTGGCATCCATCGCATAAGCTGGCGCAGAAACGACCTGTGGCGTGACAGTCTGCAGCAGGGCAGCCGGATCGATGATCTGCCGCCCCTCATGCTGCCCGTTCTGCAGCATCATCAGCATCCACCGACCAATGTCGTTGGCCGTGGAACTGACGCCCCCGGCCGGGCTCTGGGCATCAGGCTGCCGCTGAAAGGTCGCCTCATAAGCGTCCCCTGTTTTCACATGTGGGAACGCCCGGTTCGATCGTGCGATATAATCCGAGAAGCGTGAACTGGTGGACCTCATGCCGAGTGGCCCATAGAGAACCTGCTCGGACAATGCGGTCCAATCGATTCTGGCCGCGACGGCAACCGCCTCCGCCGCCGCGGTCAAACCGAAATTGGTGTAGGCGTAGGTGCCGCGGAAAGGATCCAGGGGCAGAAAGCGCAGGCGCTCCAATACTTGGCGGCGATCGTAGCCGAGATCCTCAAGCTCATCGCCGGCGTGCTCGGGCAACCCGGAGCGATGGGCATAAAGATCACCGATCGTCAGATGCGTGGTGACCCAGGGGTCACTCACGGAAAACCACGGCAGGTGCTGGATAACAGGTGTGTCCCACGCAATGCGTCCGATGCCGACCTGATGCGCGACGACGGACGCCCCGAGAGACTTGGACATCGATGCGATCTGGAAGACCGTGTCCGCGTCCACCTGTTCGGGCTTCCCGGCCTTGCGGACACCAAAGCCTTTGGCATAGGCAACCTTGTCCTTCCATGCGACAGCGATGGCCAGACCAGGAATCCTGGTTGTTTCGAGCAGCCTCTGAGCAAGGCTGTCGAGCGCAGACAAGGCCATGTCGATCTGGCCCGGCGGGATTGCGATGCCGGCCACCTGTGGCGGCAGCAGCGTTTGGTTGTTCCCAATGCTTGACTGTGTCTGAGCGTGAACTGTCCCGGCCAAGCCGATGATCACGATGCCGGCCGCTGCAACCTTGAATTTCCCCATGCTCAATCCCTATGCAATGACCTTGGCTTCCGACAAGGTGGCATGGACAGGAGGCGGGTTGTCAACAAATGGACCTTCCGAAGTGCGGTGATCAGCCGACCTTCGCACGGCCACCCGGTACTACCGGGGTTGACCGAGCCTGTGTCAAAACTCGGACGAGCCTCGCCTCAACGAACTATTTGTACAAGTTCACGGGCCTGTACCGGGGATTTCCCGGTCTATTCGGGCTCGCAAGAAATCAAATTGCTCCACGGGGCGGCCCGTCCACGTTTTGACACAGGCTCGACCCGAAGGCGACGTTGGAGGTTGTGCAAAAAGGACCTCATGTTCTCTGTCAAAAGGGTATTCTCTGGCCATCCCAGGCAAAGAATTGACCAGAGTGCACTGCCGTCAGGGCATCTGTAACAGCCAGCAGCCGCTCGGCAGAATACGTCGGCGGGAACACCTTCTTACCGCCAGCCTGAAAGGGCTGGCTCAGAGCTGTATCGACCGTTCCAGGGTGAAGGGCGACACATACGGCTTCGGGTTTCTGGCGACTGAGCTCGATCGCAAGGGTTCGCACAAATTGGTTCAGGGCTGCCTTCGCCGCCCGGTAGCCGTACCAGCCCCCGAGGCGGTTGTCCTCGATGCTGCCGACGCGCGCAGAGAGAACCGCAAAGATGCTCTTGCCCGCTTTCGGCACAAGCGGAAGCACATGCTTGGCCACAAGCGCTGGACCAATCGCATTGATCCGGAAGCTCCGGGCGAGATGCTCCGAATCAAGGGTGCGATAGGTCTTCTCGGGCCGGAGGGCGGGATCATGGAGGAGGCCTGTCGCCACCAGGATGAAGCGCAGGGGAGCGCCCTCAACAAGCGGCGCGGCTGCGGCGGCAACGCTCGCCTCGTTCTCAAGGTCGATCCGTCCTACCCGCACGCCAGCCGAGCTCCGGTCGGATCCCGAGCGCGAAAGCGCATGAACGGTTTCAAACCCTTCGGACGCTAGAAGGTCTGTGACGGCGGATCCGATGCCGCCGGATGAGCCGATGACAAGGGCCCGTGCCGGGCGTTCGAGGCTGCTCAAGAGGAATGAGATCGAAGACGATGAAGGCATCGCAAGCACCTGTCCTTTGCGGCATGAGTTCAGGCTTGGATGATCTGCATCCGGATGGCGTAGCGAACCAGATCGGGCAGGGAGTTGAGCTCCAGCTTCCGCATCGCGGCGGTGCGATGCGTCTCCACCGTCTTGACGCTGAGGTCTAGGACGCGCGCGATCTGCTTGTTGCTTTTGCCTTCGGCGAGGAGTTGCACGACCTCGCGTTCGCGCGACGTCAGGCGCTCGGCCGTTGGCCCCTCCAGCGCCACCTGTCCCCCTTTGAGAAATCCGTCCAGGACTACTTCCGAGACACGCCCGGCGAAGTACGGCTTTTTCTGCGACAGGCTTTCGACGGCTGGAATGAGCTGACGCACCGCATCGGACTTGAGCAGGTAGCCCCGGGCGCCAACACCCAGCACCTCTCTGATCAGCTCCTCGCTCTCGTGCATTGTGAAGATCAGGACCTCGGTATCCGGTAGGCTTTGCCGGATCCGTCGCGTCGCTTCGAGGCCGTTGAGCTCGGGCATGGACAGGTCGATGACCGCCACATGGGGCCGATGATGGAGGGCGAGTTCGACGGCTTCCCTGCCGTTCGCGGCTTCTGCGCAGACTTGCCAACCCACATGTTGTTCCAGAAGATCCTTGAGGCCACGCCGGACGATATCGTGGTCATCGGCAAGAAGAATGCGAAGCATGATGGATCCTAACCGCCGATGGACTGCATCTTGTGACATTGGCTGCTCAAAGCGGTTGGTCTGAGCCCACGGGCGTGATCGGCACCCTGGCGCTCACCTGGGTCCCCGTAGGACCCGAACGGATATTGAGCCGGCCGCCGAGTTGCTCGAGCCGCAGCCGCATGCCTGAGATGCCGATTCCGATGTGTCGGGCCTCCTCACTACCTACCGTCCCGAGGCTCTTGAGCCCTATGCCACCATCCACAACATCGAGCTGAACCATATCTGCGGTTCGGTACAGAGC
>NZ_JBFUMH010000250.1:0-5222 GCF_054049475.1 Microvirga sp. P5_D2
GACGTGGAGAAGGGCGAGGGCGAACTCAAGGTACCGGCTGGAATCTCGCTCAGGCCCAATCCGTGAGGGAAGGCCGGGCTTTAGCTCTAAAAACTCGCGATCACGCGGCTGCCGTAAGCAGGGCCTGGATCAAGCGGGTTTTGGGAGAGGTGCGGGGCCACATAAGTCCGATGTGCCGGACCGGCGCTGTGTTGGGCAAGGACAGTTTGGAAATCGATAATCCCTCCGGCCAGGGCGGGGCCCAGTCGGGCACAAGCGACACGCCGAGGCCTTTGTCGACCATGACGGCAATGGCTTCGAGCGCATCGAGCTCCAAGCGCTCCTGGGGGCGGATCCCCGCCTGCCTGAGATAGGAATCCGCCAGGCGTCCGCCCCAATGGTTTCGGTCATACCGGATGAAGGGCTGGCTTCGCAGAAGTTCATGCGGATCGCTGCCGGCAGAGGCTTCAAGCCCGATGACGACCAGAGGCTCTGTCCTTAGCAAGTGCCACTCATAGGCTTTCGGCAGGGAGAATTGAGGCTTCACCAGAATGGCGGCGTCGAGATCGCCTTCCACGACCTTGCGATAGAGTTCGATAGAGGTGCCCGGAACAACATAAAAATCCACCAGGGGTGCCTCGGCGACGAGTTGCATCAGCAGCCGGGGGAGCAGCCCCGTAAGGGCTGTCGATATAGCCCCAAGCCGGATTTCCCCTGCCAACTTCTCACCGGCGGCGAAGGCGCGCAATTCGCGCACTTCCCGCACGACCTGACGGCTGCGAGCCAGAATTGCCGTGCCGGCCTCCGTCGGTCGCACCGTGCGGCCCGCGCGGGAGAGCAGCTGCGTCCCTATCTCCTGTTCAAGCGCCTGGATGCGCTGCGCTACCGCCGCAGGCGTAACACCTAGGCGGCGGGCAGCTTCCGCCATCGATCCGGCCTCGACGACGGTTAAGAAGCTCTCGAGAAAGCGTGTGTCCATCGATAGAAAAACTATCTTCTAAATATAGCAAAGTCGAGATTTTATTTTCTCCTTCTCTGTTGCACTTTGCCCACGAAACAAGGGAAATCCGGTTGAGTCTCGGGCTGGTCAACAGGGCGTTCGCCATAGGCGGTGACTGGGAGGGGACATTGCTTAAGTCATCCCCGGTATCTCCGGTGGCGCTGTTGCCTTCCTTGCGGGCCAGCGTGCATCCTAAGTCACAGCTTCCGTCATCCGCGTCGATGGCGGCTTTATTCAGAGTAGCTAGAAGGCGTCAGCATGACACTCGACAAGAATGCCATTGAAACCCTGCGGCAGGTTTCGACCGCGACGATCACAACGATCCTGCTCAAGAAGGGCCTGCGCAATGTGTGGATGCGCGGTACGAAACCCTTGAGGCCGGGCCAGCCGCGGATCGTCGGTCCCGCCTTCACCCTGCGCTTCGTTCCGGCTCGCGAGGATCTCGCGACTCCTGCCAGCTGGGCTTCCCCGATTTCCACCCGTGCTGCCATCGAAGCCATGCCTGATGGCGTAGTTGCCGTGGTGGATGCCATGGGCGTGGAGGATGCCGGCATCTTCGGCGACATCCTGTGCGCCCGCATGGCCAAGCGTGGTGTCGCGGCTCTGGTCACCGATGGTGTTGTCCGCGACGTTGCCGGCGTGCTTGGAACCGGCCTTCCGGTTTGGTGCAATGGGGTCGCTGCTCCGCCGTCCGTGGCAGGCCTCACCTTCGTCGGCTGGCAGGAGCCAATTGCCTGCGGCGGCGTCGCGGTTTTCCCTGATGACATGATCGTGGTCGATGAGGATGGCGCCGTGTTGATCCCGGCAGCTCTTCTGAGCGAGGTGCTGACTGAAGCTCCCGAGCAGGAGCGCATGGARGCCTGGATCATGGAAGAAGTGGATCGCGACATTCCGCTGCCGGGTCTCTACCCGATGAGCGCGGAGACCAAGGCACGCTACGAGGCCTTCAAGAAGGAGCAGGGGGCATGAAGCTCGATCACACAGCAGCAGGCGTCTATACGATTGCGGCGACGCCGTTTCATCCCGATGGCCGTTTGGACACGGAATCGGTTGACCGCCTGACCGAGTTCTATATCGGCTGCGGCGTCACCGGATTGACGATCCTCGGCATCATGGGCGAAGCGCCCAAGTTGGAGCCGGAAGAATCCCTTGCTATCACGAAACAAGTCGTGAAGCGCGCGGGCGTTCCGGTGATCGTCGGCGTATCGGCTCCTGGGTTTGCGGCCATGCGTTCGCTCGCGCGCAACGTGATGGAACTCGGCGCAGCGGGTGTGATGATCGCGCCGCCGCCCTCGCTGCGGACGGACGACCAGATCGTCGGGTACTATGCCCAGGCCGTCGAAGCGATCGGCGATGACGTACCCTTCGTGATTCAGGATTRTCCGCTGACGTTGAGCGTCGTGATGACGCCTGCCGTGATCCGACGCATCGTGATGGATCATGCCTCATGCGTGATGCTGAAGCATGAGGACTGGCCGGGTCTGGAGAAGATCTCACGCCTGCGCGCCTACCAGGCATCCGGCGAGATGAAGCCGATCTCGATTCTTTGCGGCAACGGTGGCCTGTTTCTCGATTTCGAGATGGAGCGCGGCGCGGATGGCGCGATGACGGGTTATGCCTTCCCCGACATGCTGGTTGATGTTGTCAAACTGCAAAAGGAGGGCCGTCGCGACGAGGCGCACGATCTCTTCGACGCGCATCTTCCCCTGATCCGCTACGAGCAGCAGCAGGGTGTCGGCCTCGCCGTTCGCAAATATGTGCTGCAGAAGCGCGGAGCGATTGCAAGCGATGCGCAGCGCAAGCCTGCAAGCGGCCTCACGCCGACGGCCAAGGCAGAGATCGACTACCWGCTGGCCCGCGTCGGCCGGCACGATCCTCGCGCGCGTCTGTAAGAAAGTCCAAGAGCCGGTCATGCTTGTGCATCGACCGGCTCTTTCATGCTACATGCTGCTCGCGCAGAAATTCGCGAGGACCGTTAAGGTTTCTCCGCCTTGAAGCGCATGACCTCATCCCACGACGGCGGGTTGGCGCCCCGTCTCGTGCATACGATTGCGGCCGCTGTCGATGCGAAGTCCAGAGCCGCAGTGACTTGGTCCTCCGTGAGCGTGCTAATGGCCTCAAGCGTCAATTGTGACTTGGCGTCGAACCACGCGAGCAGGGCAGCGTGGAATGTATCGCCGGCTCCAACCGTATCTACCACATCGATGGAAGGAGAGGGGCGCTCGACGACGCTGTCCTTGAACACTGCCAACGGCCCCTTCGCGCCTCGCGTGATGATGACGAGCTTGGGTCCTTTTGTCAGCCAGTCTTTCGCCGCCGTCACCATATCCTTCGACGGGTAAAGCTGCTCGATATCCTCATCGCTCGCCTTGACGATGGTCGCTTGCGTCAAGAGCCGCTCGAACCGCTCGCGATAGGCCCCAAGATCACCGACGACCCGTGGACGAACATTGGGATCGAGCGATATGACCCGCGTTCCGGCTTCGCGATGGATGAGCGCTTCGACGGCGCTAGCAATCGGCTCGACGCCAAGCGAGTATGACCCGGCAGCGATGGCATGCACATCCGAAGGTAATTGTGGAGGCAGGGATGCAGGCGTGAGGGCGCGGTCGGCGCTCTCCTCGGCATAGAAGGAGTACTGGGGCTGTCCTGCAGTGGTCGTTGCGACGACGCTGAGGGTAGTCCGCTTGGAGCATGGCTGAACATAGCTCGTGCTGACCCCGGCCTCGACGAGTTTCCCCGTGAGAAACATACCGAAGGCATCGTCAGACAACGTGGAGAGAAAGGCCGAGGATCGTCCCAGGCGTCCGATGCCGATGGCGACGTTGAAGGGAGAGCCGCCTGCGACCGCTTCCGCCTGAAGCCCGGTCGGCGAGGGCACTCCGACAAAGAGGTCAATCAAGGCCTCGCCGCATACCAGAATCATGCTTCGCTCCGATAAGAAACAGCGCCGGTCCGAAGTCCGGCGCTGCTGTAAGGCATTCTATGCATCAGGAGCGCGGCGCTGACCAGCCCTGATACTGACTGACATTGTCGCGCGTGATGAGCTTCGAGGGCATGAGCGTCAAGGTATTGGCAGGCTTCCTGCCGTTGAGCGCATCGTTGCCCAGCCGAACGCCGAGCTGCGCCATGGCATAGGGATCCTGGCTGGACGAAGCCTGGATCATTGGGCTGTTGGGGTCCTTCAGCGCGGCCTCGATGTCGGGAGCGCCATCAACCGAGGTGATGATGATGTTGTTCCGGTTGAGCTGTTTGGCGGCAAGGTTAGTGCCGATGGCCTGCGGGTCGTTGATAGCAAAGACCGCATTGATATCGGGGTAGCGGGTCAGATGGCTTTGCATGATCTGCAACCCGCCCTCACGCGATCCCTTCGCGTCCTGATCGTCGGACAGCACCTTGATGCCGCTGTTCTTGGCGAAGACTTCCTTGCAGCCCTTCACCCGGTCGACCACGGCAGACACCTGGGGGCCGTTCTGAATGATGACATTGCCTTTGCCCTGAAGCTTGTCGACAATGTACTGGCAGGAGATCTGACCGGCCTGAACATTGTCCGTTGTGACCGTCAGATCGGCGCCTTTCGCGGCGGTGTCGACTGCGACTACGAGAATGCCGGCGGCCTGTGCCTTCTTGATGGCCGGTTCGACCGCATTCGGGTCACCTGGGTTCAGCAGGATCATGTCGACACCGGCGGAGATGAAGTTGTCGATATGTGTGAATTGCTTGTTGAGGTCGTAATCGAAGCCGACTGCCGTTACCTTCACATTGGGATTGATCTTCTTCGCTTCCGCTTCMGCGCCACGGGCAAGAGCCACGAAGAAAGGATTGCCCATTGAGCCCAGGGAAATGCCGACGGATTTCAATTCCTTCGCCTGGGCCGAACCGGCGCTGAGAGCGATGGCGGCGATGGCTGTCAGAAGAATGCGCTTCATATATTCCTCCACATCGTTCCTGGTCTGATTGATGCCGCGACGAGTCGACCAGACCTCGAGCGCAGTAACCGGGCCCGCAATGTCATGTGCGCGCGGACCCCTTCAGGCGGTAGCGGTCGAGCGCCACCGCGCCGATGATGACGAAGCCTTTGATGATGAACTGCCAGATGTCGGACACGCCGACGAGAATGAGGCCGTTCGACAGAACCGCAATGATGAGCGCTCCGATCAACGTGCCCCAGATCGAGCCGATGCCGCCGACAAAGCTGGTACMGCCCAGGATTACGGCGGCGATGGCATCGAGCTCGTAGGAT
>NZ_JBFUMH010000251.1:0-5212 GCF_054049475.1 Microvirga sp. P5_D2
CGTCGGAATAAACATGCTTCGCCACCTCGCGAAGAACGTCCCATGACTTAACGGTTCCGGTCTTAGATTTTGCCACTTGCTCGCCCCGGCGGGTGGCATTGCTCAATCGCTGTAGCTCCTGATGGCGCGCCGAAAACCGCCACCGCCCGCGCTGATCGCGGGCGGTGGCGAACTCAGGATCTGAGTACATCATCCGAAGGCGTTCAGCCGGGCTCATTGTGCTTCTGAACTTCCTCGATCGTCACCAGTCATTCCAATACTTAGCAACGGCATTGAGGAAGGTAGTGCATTTCTCGGCGCGCCACGTAACCGGGGTCCCTTCGCGTAGCAGGTAATATTGCTCGTTAGCGCAGACGAAGTTGCTACGATCAGCACTGTTCACGTAATTGAAGCAGTTGACGAAGGTATCGCTATGGTTCCGCCCGAACTTATCGGCTGGTACGTTGTAGAGAAGACCTTCAAGGTAGTAACTTGGCGCTAATCCAGCCTCGATCTTGCCATCTGCCACCATACGGTTTCGCATGTTTTTGAAAATGCGGATCGTCGGCTTAAGCCAACTCGCGGTTGCTTGGTGCTTTGTAGTTAAGTTCTCGGAATGCTGTTTCGGGTAGTTGGCTATTTGAACGCCTGAGCCATTCCAGAAGCAAATGCCTGTTGTATAGGCCTCATTAGATAGACTTTGGAATTGATGGTAGCGGCGGAATTGCGCCGCAACGATTACATCGGCCTTTCTGCGATTTCCGCTTGCAGGGATAGCTATAGCCTTATCGCCGGGATCGACTTGTTGGCCGAATTTACGTCTGAGCTGCGCAAGCACATCACGTTTGAAATCGGTATAGGAGTAGCTTGCTGCTACCCAGGCTTGGTTGAAGCTCGCCTTCTCTGCACCCGATAGGTTCTCAATGTCGTGGAAGTAGATATCGTTGAGCACTATGACGACATCGACATCACTTTCGGCATAGACGTTCGTATCGTTCCCATACGAACCTTGCAGAAAGACGCTGTAGTCTTTTCCCGCATATGCCGCGTCGGACGCCTCAAGGGCGCTTTTTATGGTCGCATAGGTATCTCGCGATTGGGCAACAGACCCAATTCCAGACCACGTGTCTAATTGCGCCTCGGGGATAGTCATGCCTGTAGCTCCAAATATTCCCGCAGGGCTGCCTCATGCGTCGCAAACGAGTTTCGACCGCGCTGGCGAAGGATATTCAACTTGGTGAGATCGTGCTCGAACAGATCGGTGGCCATCATTGCTCAGTGAATGCGTCACTGATACGAACCGTCTTGATGTCTTTGTAAAGAACAGCCCTAAGCTGATCGAGCGAACGGGTATTAATCTCGAACGTCTTTTGGACGAGCGATACACTTAGGTTCATGTATGGGACCGCGTTGACATAGCGCTTCTCGAGCCATTTCCTGGTGAGCATGCGAGGCTTTGGCTCCGGGTACTCACCCACTCCCACACTGACAACGCGCACGTCAGCATGAGCCTTTTTCAGCGCTATGACTGCATCCGCGATCGCATAGAGGGTCGGATTGTTTGCGCAGAACCCGCCATCGATAAGAACGATGCTGTCGCCATCTCCCGTTTTGACCGTCTTTTGGTCAAAGAAGGGATAGGCCGAACACGATGCAACAACTGCATCGGCAATAGGGACGCCAAAACCTGGCTTGAAGGTTCCCTTCCGTCCGTGGGCCTGCCCAATGCTTCCTTTGAGGTTCCGTTGCAAACCCTGACGTAAGTCAAGAGACTGCCGGAGATGACCTCAGGTTAGGCGGCTACGCCGAACAGGGTAGCAATGAAGTCGCGCTGAGCGCTCATGTCGTTCGCTGGTGCACCTACAACCTGTGCCTTGCGGATCATCGCCATCGCCTCAAAGCCGGCAGTCGTCTGCGAGGCAGCTGTGAAGCTCTTGAACCCCAGCCCAGGACGAACCAATCGCTTGATGCGCCGGTGATCCTGCTCGACGATGTTGTTCAGGAACTTCACCTGCCGGAGGTTGGCGAACCGCCAGAGCTCTCCGGCACGTTTCATCGCCTTCGTCGCTACAGGATAGGCGGTATTCTTGTCGACCGTGATAGTCCGCGGACTGACTGTATGTGACTGCTTCAAGGCTTTCCGGAAAAAACGCTTGGCAGCCGTCGTATCCCGCTTGACCGAGAGCAGAAAGTCAATCGTCTGTCCGGCCGCATCAACGGCACGGTAGAGATAAAGCCACTCACCCTTTACTCGGATATATGTCTCGTCCACACGCCAGGAGCCGTTTGTCATGCGCAGATGCGGACGAATGCCCTTGTCGAGCTCCTGTGCATAGGCCTGGATCCAGCGGAACAGGGTGGTGTGATCCACCTGCACACCACGATCCGAGAGCATGCGCTCGAGGTCGCGATAGCTGATTGGGAACTGCAGGTACCAGCGGACCGCCCATAGGATGATCTCCGTCGTGAACTGCCGACCCTTGAACGGGTTCTCTTGCCTGTCTTCGCCACGAGCCCCTCTCAACGCACTCAGCGTCATAGCCCGAGCCAGGGTGCCTTCAAAGCTGCAACAGAACCTACATTGCAGACCCCACGACGGTATCAGTCAGACGAGATCGACCGAAGCGGTCGGATCTCCAAGTGCGGCGATGCGTTGCTGCGCACGTATCTGTTTGAGGCGGCCGGAATCCTGCTGAACCGGGCCTCGCGCTGGTCTGCGCTGAAAGCCTGGGGCACCCGGCTCGCCAAGAAGGTGGGCGGTAAGAAGGCCACCGTCGCGGTCGCGCGTAAGTTGGCGGTGACGTGTTAGACAATGGTGCAAGGTTTGCGATCAGCTTTGTCCATACAGTCGCTCGCAAGGCTCTCCGGCGGCACACGACAGGTCCTGCGTTAAACCCTTCAACGGCTCTGGACAAACCAGACCGATGAAGGACGAGGACTACCATGGCCAAGCTTTGCAAGCGGCGCCGCCCCTTGCGCCTTGAGATCGGCTTTGATGTCAGACGGGGCAGTCGGGACGTCATAGGACGCGCCTACGAGCGCCTGCTGCCCGTGCGCACCTGTTCGCTGCCATCAAGGACACAGGCTGCCCTTTCCGAGGGAGCATGCGATGAGAACGCCACACCTGAGAGCCGTTTCGGCCCCACAGATCCTGCAGGTCGCCCTCTACGCCCGGGTTTCCTCCGACCAGCAGGCTGAACATCACACCATCGACAGCCAGTTGGCGGAGCTGATCGCACGGGCGCAACAGGACGGTCATGGTATTCGGGACGATCTGCGGTTCATCGACAACGGCCACAGTGGCGCCAGCCTGATCCGTCCCGCTCTGGAGCGGTTGCGCGATCTCGTGGCGCTGTCGGCCGTCGATCTCGTTTACGTCCATGCCCCGGATCGTCTCGCCCGCAGCTATGCGCATCAGGTTCTGCTGCTCGAAGAATTTGCCCACGCCGGCACGCAGGTGATCTTCCACAATCGCCCAATCGGATCCACACCCGAGGACAGCCTGCTGCTGCAGCTCCAGGGCATGTTCGCCGAGTACGAAAGAGCCAAGGTGCTGGAGCGCAGCCGGCGCGGCAAGCGCCACCGCGCTCAAACCGGCGCCGTCAGTGTCCTGTCCCGTGCACCCTTCGGCTACCGCTACATCACGCGTGAGGCTGGTGGGGGAGACGCTCGCTACGAGATCGATGAAGAGGCGGCGCGGATCGTGCACCAGATCTTCACCTGGGTTGGGCACGAGCGCTTGACGCTGGCGGGAGTCTGCCGGCGCCTGCACGCCAGCGGAATTCCAAGTCCGACCGGGCGGCGACACTGGAGCCGGGCGATGATCCATAGCATGTTGCTCAACCCTGCCTATGCGGGACAGGCGCTTTATGGCCGGCGCCAGAGCGTGCCGTGGCGGCCGCCGCTGCATCCGCCGCGTGGCCACGATGGCCTGCCGCGGCGGCCTTGGCGGCAAGTGCCAGCCCCGACTGAGCGGCACATCAGCATCGCGGTGCCAGCCATTGTCGGCGACGAGCTCTTCGCGAGTGTCGCCGAGCAACTGGAGACGAGCCGCAAGCGCAATCGCGAGCGGCTTGCGGGCGTCCAGTATCTGCTGCGCGGCCTGCTCGTCTGCCAGAAGTGCGGCTATGGGTTCACCGGCCATCACCATCGCGGGCAGTGGCGCTACTATCGCTGTTGCGGCACCGACCGCAGCCGCTTCCACGGGGCATTCCGGTGTGATGCCCGGCTGGTCGCCACGGAGTTGCTTGATGAGGCGGTGTGGCGTGAGGTCTGCCGGCTGCTCGACGATCCGGCACAGGTGATCGCCGAGTATCAGCGGCGCCTGGATGCCGTGCAGGCTACGCCGCATCGGCTCGAACTCGATGCCCTAGACCGTCAACGGGCCAAGGCCCGCCGCGCAACCGAGCGGCTGATCGACAGCTACATGGAGGGACTAATCGACAAGCCCGAATTCGAGCCGCGCCTGGCTGCGTTGCGCCGCCGGACCGCCCGGCTGGAAGCCGAAGCCAAGGCTCACCAGGAAGCGGATGAGCAAATCCGCTCGCTGCACCTCGTCATTGGTAAGCTGGACCTGTTTGCCGCGATGGTGCACGATCGGCTCGCGGGTGCGGATTGGGCGACGAAGCGCGACATCATCTGTACTCTCGTCAAGCGCATCGAGGTGGCCGATGATGTTGTTCGGGTGATCTTCCGGGTTGATCCCGGCTTCTCAGGTTCACCTGAGACAGGCCGGACTTTGCACCATTGTCCAACACGTCGTGATCCTGCACCGGATGTGGCGTGACAACACGGACTTCCGGTGGTCGCGCCAGGAAGGGCAGCCCGCATGAGATAGACACCCTAAGAGATCCGCTAGGTTTGGCGGTACGATGTCCCTTGTCGGGACGAGGCAGCAGCCATCGCGTGGGCTCCGTTGCGGCCTGAAACCTGAACCTCAGGGAACAGATTGACCGCGTATGCAACATGGCGAGGCTGAGGCTTCCGACCCCATCATGCGGCGGTGTCTGCCGACCGCGGAGAGAACCATGACCCGACAGGTGATATCAGCCGAACTGACGGAAAGGGCAGCTCAAAGGGCTTGACCAGAATCCCCGGAATAAGAGAACAGAGCCCATTGCCACGAAGAAAAAGGGCGCGTGATTAACTTTATCTGTTGATTGCAGGTGACAACTGGGTCCTGCGGCGCCAAATGCGGAAACCCTACAGGAGTTTTCCATGCCCAAGGCAAAGC
>NZ_JBFUMH010000252.1:0-5183 GCF_054049475.1 Microvirga sp. P5_D2
GCGGCGGCGTGGCTCTGCTGCGTGCCAAGGCTGCGGTTGCCAAGCTCACCAGCGACAACGCTGACGTGAAGGCCGGCATCAAGATCGTGCTGCGCGCCCTTGAGGCTCCGATCCGCCAGATCGCCGAGAACGCCGGCGTGGAAGGCTCGATCGTAGTCGGCAAGATCAACGAGAACAAGTCCGACACCTTCGGCTTCAATGCCCAGACCGAAGAGTTCGTGGACATGCTCCAGGCCGGCATCGTCGATCCGGCGAAGGTCGTGCGCACCGCTCTGTAGGACGCAGCCTCCGTGGCCGGCCTCCTCGTCACGACGGAAGCCATGGTCGCAGACGCTCCCAAGCGCGACAACGGCGCCCCGGCCATGCCCGGCGGCGGCATGGACTTCTAGCCTGTGACACGCATTACGAAATTCATACTGAGCCTCCTCCGTCTTCCGGGGGGCTTTTTCATCTGCTTGTTCTCAGGTGTTGAGCGAGGATGTGCCGCTGTCCTGATGTGTACGCCGCAGCCGGGATCGTCAGGGTTCAACACGACTGCCACAGAGCCAGTGGTGCCTAAGTATGGCTTCTCGATTGTATCTGTTGGACGTTGCAAAATATTAGAAGCAAACGGTTAAGCGCATCTAGGCGATCAAGCATCAACTCCGGCTTAGTGGCGCGAATATCCGACGAGCGGTCGGACAATAAAGCAAGCGGGGGGAGTAAAATCCGACATATGGTCGGAAAATACTTAGATTAGACTAAGTACTAGAATTCATATTGCGCATGGAGTCTGTTTAACGTGAATGGTTCGCACCCAGTCAGCAGAGTTAATCGATGCCTATGTCCCGTGAAAGCGTCAGCGTTTTCCTCAAGTCTCAACCTGGCTGGCTTCCGCTATCGCAATTGCGCACCGCATTTCTGCCAGCGTACACCCCCGATCCTCTGGCACAGCGTCGTGCGCTTCATGAGCTTATCAACGGAATGGTGCCTCGCAGCGTGCCAGCCTGGCGGATTATTGAAGGATCAGCACACGAGGACCTCCGGCTTCTGGCCGGTCCACTCAACGTACTGGTATACCGGGCCGGAACGGGGATATTAAAGGGTCACTTTGTTTTCACCGATCCGAGTTTACCTAATGTGACGGTTGATATTGGGGCGTCAATGCCCCTCGTACGTAGTGAATTAGCAAGTTGTGCCGGCTGTAAATTTCCTAGAGAGCTGAAAGAAGTACGGGGTTTGTTGATAGCGCTCGGGCTGCGTCTTGCAGAAATGCTTGATGAGGCCATCCTCGATCGACGGGCGATCGTATGGGCTCGTCAGTGCAGCTTATTTGAACCATTCCGACAGGTGCAACCTGATCAATGGCCATTGATCCAGAATGTGAATTATGAGGCTGGAACAGCAACAACCTGCTTAGGCGAGAAGCTATTTTCTATTCACATTCAACCTGTCCTCGGAACTAACAATGATGGGCCGAGAACTCTGCGGAAACGGGGCCCCCAGCCGAAGTACCCTAGGCAGGCAATTCTCGATTATATTTTGAAGCAGCTGGATGACAACGGACTCCCACATCCGGACAAGCCTGGATGGAGGTCTCAGTCGGATGTGTTGGAAGCGGTCGAAAGCTTCTGTCAAACGGCACTCGGTAAGTCTCCGAAGGAAACGTACCTAAAAGGGTGTGTGCGTGAGGCCGTTAGCTTGTTTGAGCAACTCGCCAGTTCGGGTGGTCGCTAACTCAGCCTGCTGTTACTCCGCCTATTGCGCCAATTGCGGCTGCATTATCCGACCGGAAGTCGGATGAATATCCGCACGGACATCGGAAAACTCATCAAAGTCCGTCGGAGAAATTGAATGACTGAAAAAAATGCGTTTAGCATTAGCGAGCTCGCGAAAGCAGGCCCCCTTGGCCGATCGAAACTGTATGAAGCAATCCGAGATGGGGCGCTTGTGGCGCGTAAGGCAGGTCGCCGTACCATCATCCTGAAAGCGGACTTCGAACGTTTCCTTGCGTCCTTACCGCTCGCCACGTTTGATCGTAGCAACGGGCATACAGCGTAAGAGGACCCGCAATGATTATCACTGAACAGAACCGGAAGTCCTTCCGCTCAAAGGATTCCCGCGAGAAGCGCGATACAGTGCACATACTGATAGGTCGATTGTATGCCATGGATACTAGGAACGAAGATCAGATTGCAAATGATCTGGCGCTCGCAAGGTCTGCCTACGAGATGGCGATTAAGAGCAAGGACCCTAATCGTGCCTGTCAGTTTCTTGAACACAAAGCTAAACTCGAATGCGAGTTAACCGAGGCACGCTCAATTAATATATGTTGGGACAGAGTCTTCGACGCCATAGAGAGCCTCGATCGTGTCGCTCGCTCGGACGACACATAGGCTTTAGCATCTCAGAAGGAATGCTGTTCCTAAGGGAGCTTAACCCGCCCGCGTGTTCAATTCAGCGAGGCATTCTCATAGACGTATGTCGGCGGCGGGCCCCTCATCCGCCGCCTGACATAACACGCTGCATCACTCCATCCACCCCGCATCATTAACGAGATTGCTGAGCACTCACATGGCGCTGCCAACGTACGCCGTGCGTGAGATGCCGGCATTCGCTAGCTCGCAAGGTTTCAACTACATGTCACCTGTTTCCCCGCCAAGAGCGGCACCAAGCAAACGTGTCCACTATCTCCTCGAACGTGCTGTTACTCTCGCCAAAGCCGCAGCAGGCCTGACGAGCCCAGATGCTCCCTTTCGGAACTCTGCTGTACCGGGCCTGATTCCTGGTATAGGCCTCACGGTCCTGTACGGACCAAGTGGCACCGGTAAGTCGTTCTTGATGACCAACCTGCTCATTCACATTGCGACGGGTCATGCATGGGGTGGGCGTCTGGTCCGACGTGGCCTTGCTGTGTTGATTGCAGGCGAAGATCAGCATGGTCTTCAAACTCGTGCTGTCGCTGCCGCGGCTGCTTTGGGTGCGAACCTCCAGTTCACTCCGATGGTGATCCTCCCTGCACCAGGCGAAGTTCATGCTGATGGCTTCGCTGAAGTTCTTAGCGGAGCCATTGATCAGCTGAACCATGAATTTGATACGAAGCTTTCTATCATAGCACTGGATACTCTCGGCGGTGCGTTTGGCGCCGCATCCCAAGACGATGCAGGGCCGATGACGGCAGCAACTGGTGCGTTGCTGAAACTCGCAGAGCAGCATCGCTGCGCTGTTCTCGCGGTCCATCATACGGGTAAGAGGGGTGACGGCATGCGGGGCAGCCAGGTTCTCTTCGATAGGGCCGATGCCGTTATCAAGCTGACCCCCTCCCCTGGTCCAACTGGTAAGATCAGAGGGACCTTGATGAAGGCGCGCAACGACGTGAGCGGCGTGGGCTTTAGCTTCCATCTCGCGCCCTATCAAATTGAGCTCAGTAATTTAGATCCGATCCACACATGCGTCGTAGAGGATCTGTCAGTCGATGATCATCGGCCGGCCATGAAGGCGTCGCCTAAAGTGCGTGACATCACTGGTGACACGAGGGCCGTCCTTGAGACAATCCTTCGTTTCTTCCCGGCAGGCGAGGTGATAAGCCGAGACGCGTTACGGGCCGCTATGTGGGACGCATGGCCCCATAAGAGTGATAGTGCCCGCCGGAAGGCTCTTAGCACCTCTCTCGACAGCCTTGAGAGGCAAGGGTTGATTAGCAAGTCGCGCGACGCTGTTACCATGAGTGATGCATTACGGCACAGTTACCCAACGGGGCCTCACGATGCGGCTGGTGGGTTGCCCAACGACGTTACCTCCCTCTCCCCCCAAAAGGGGGGAGAGGGTAACGGTCGTCACCAGCGCAAGCATCCTGCATTCAGTAAGCCAAGAAGGGGTCCAGGACCGTGTGTTCCGCCTGAGGCATTCGAGGAGATCGCGTGATGTGGGCTGATCTTCGCAGGCTCCTTGTCCTTGAAGAGTATACAACCGAGCACGGCGTTCAGTTCTTTCGTGGATATCGCGAAGGCCGCAGGCTCATACTCCTTCAAGAGCGGCCTCGGCATTGGGTGCTGTTGGAGCAGGTGTTGGAAGAGGCGAGAGAAGGCGATCAGGACTCCATTAAGACACCCCCAGCTTACCCAGCCCGACCTGACTGAACCCTAGGGGGTATCAGATCTCCAACGCATCTCCGGGGGTTCACCGCACGGGGTCTCATTCGCAGATTTTTTTTCCCGCCTCGCGCGTGCGTGCGCGAGGCGGGTGTTCGGCGGTTGGTCCTGTGGCTTAGTTTGCAGTGCGCTCTCTAAGGGCTACGTCAGTCGAGAGTAGAAATGGCAGTGGATTTTAGCTTCCACGTCCTGTCATAGGCTTGGCCTTCCTCCTCCCCAAGTGCCACACTCTCCGAAACAATAAAGGGCGCTGGCTGCATCATAACCAATGGAACGCCAGTGTGGTCTAAGCGGAGGTAGGCCGGGGGCAATCGAAAGAACTCCGAGCTGCACGGCCTGGGCTGACCTCTCGCCCCATCTTTCCGTCCCGGGAGTGCCTTGCGGAGGCTCACAACTGACTATGACCGCGCGAGTTTGGTTCGGCGCGCTTGACTCCGGTTGGGCCACCAACTAGGAGTAAAGCCATACAAACCCTAGCAAACTGGACCAAAACCGACAAAATGTAGCGCGACAGGAGGCCGGCTCGGGCCGGAAGGTGCTCATGAATGACAGGTGGCTTTCGGTGGATGAGATCGCGGAGTACCTCGGCGTAAGCAAGGACACGGTCTACACGTGGGTTACGTCCAAGGGCATGCCGGGGCACAAGGTGGGACGCTTCTGGAAGTTCAAGTGCGAAGACGTCGACGCGTGGGTACGCGATGGTGGCGCGGCTTCGTCGTCGGAAGATCTCACTGAGGAGGGGCACAAGAATGGCTAAATCGAACATAGCAGTGAAGCTGGATCCGGAGGCCGCAGACGCTGGGCCGATAAGCGCAATCGAGGACGGAAAAATCCTCGACTACATCACAGGCAAGCCAGTCGCCGAAAACGACAAGGAGACGGTCCGCCAACGCATCGCGCGCGCACTCTTTCACGAGTACGGCCTCTCTGTCGACGACATGGAACCCGACTTCAAGGTGAAGGTCGCAGACTCCGGCAGGTCGTCGAACAAGAAGATCGACATCGCCATCTTCGAGCCAGGCTCAGAGCACACACCCGAGAACGTCCGCCGCC
>NZ_JBFUMH010000253.1:0-5109 GCF_054049475.1 Microvirga sp. P5_D2
CAGCGAGACCGGCACCTCCCGCCCAGATCAAGCCGATCTTCGACGCCGAGACGGAGAAATCGCTGAACCGGGCCGTTCGGCTGCTCGATGCCGATGTCCCCGTGCTTGTCTGGGGTGAAACCGGTACCGGCAAGGAAATGTTCGCCCGGTCGGCCCACCAGAGAAGTGCCCGATCCGGCAAGCCTTTCGTGGCCGTCAACTGCGCCGCCCTGCCGGAGACGCTGATGGAGGCGGAGCTGTTCGGTTATCAGGCCGGGGCCTTCACAGGCGCGCGCCCCGGCGGATCGAAGGGATATCTACGGGAGGCCGACGGGGGCATTCTCTTTCTCGACGAGATCGGCGACATGCCGCTCACCCTTCAGACTAGGCTTCTGCGCGTTCTACAGGAGCGTGAGGTTGTTCCCCTTGGCGGCAGCCGGGCTGTGCCGGTCGATTTCACGCTGATCTGCGCCACGAACCGCAATCTGGCGGAACTCGTCAAGGCGGGTAGCTTCCGCTCGGATCTCTATTTCCGCATCGCGCAATACACAATCGAGCTGAAGCCCCTCCGCACGCGAGCGGATCGCGAGCAGCTCATAGACGCGGTGTGGACGTCCCTGGGCGCTCATATGCAAGGCGTCACGATGGAGGATGAGTGTCGCCTCAGCTTGGCGTCCTATGACTGGCCTGGCAACTTCCGCCAGCTGGTCGGCTGCCTGCGGGCGATGCTGGCGCTATGCGAACCGGGCGACCGCCTCGGAAGCGATGCCCTGCCCCTGGATGTCAAATCCGGTGCGACGACGTCAACACAGGATGCTCCCTGGGAACTCCCTCGCCCCTCCACCCTCGATGCCCTGACCGTGAACGCCATGCGGGATGCACTCCAGGCCTCGAGAGGGAATGTCTCCCTGGCCGCCCGCAGTCTCGGGGTGAGCCGGAGCACTTTCTACCGCAGGCTTCAGGGGAGAATCTGAGCATAAAAAAGCGGGAGTCGTGCGTACATCCGGCAACGGCTCCCGCCTTCTCGACCGATCGCATAGCGACCGGATTGAGGAATCATAGACCCGGAACGGCACTAGGGGCTCTGCGAATTGGAGGTATGAGGGTGCCTCATTTGAGGAGCTAACCCTTTGGGTTGGCATTAAACCTGAAGAAGGGCGAGCGTGACCAACAGACCTCTATTGCGCTGAGAGGGATTTTCCTGGCTCTTCCGACAGGTTATGGGCATGGCCRTGCAGGCTACCTGCCAAAAAACGGAGCCGAAATGTCAGAGCAGTACTCTCTCCAGAAAGACAAGATCCGCGTTCTTCTGCTGGAGGGCGTGAACGAGAGTGCTGTCGAACTCATCAGGGCGGCCGGCTACACCAATCTCACCTATCTCAAGACCGCGCTCGACCAGGACGCTCTGATCGAAGCCATTCAGGGCGTTCACCTGCTGGGCATCCGCTCCCGCACTCAACTGACGCCCGAGGTGTTTGCGGCGGCAAACCGCCTGATCGCCGTGGGCTGCTTCAGCGTCGGCACCAACCAGGTGGATCTGGATGCCGCGCGCCATGCGGGCGTTCCGGTCTTCAATGCACCCTTCTCCAACACCCGCAGCGTTGCCGAACTGGTGATCGGCGAAATCGTCATGCTGCTGCGCCGGGCATTCCCGAAATCCACTGCCGCCCACGCTGGCGGGTGGGACAAGTCCGCCATCGACAGCCATGAGGTGCGCGGCAAGACCCTCGGCATCGTCGGATACGGCAATATCGGCTCGCAGCTCTCGTACCTCGCCGAGTCCATGGGCATGCGGGTGATCTTCTTCGATCAGACGGACAAGCTGCGCCACGGCAATACCGAACCGGCAGATAATCTGCGCGATCTGCTGAGCCAGAGCGACGTGGTGAGCCTGCACGTTCCTGAGACGCCCGCCACCCACGGCATGATCGGCGCAGCCGAAATCGCCGCCATGAAACAGGGGGCCTATCTCATCAACAACAGCCGCGGCACGGTTGTCGACCTCGATGCGCTGGCGGAAGCTCTGAAGAACGGACATCTGCGCGGCGCCGCCGTGGATGTTTTTCCCGTCGAGCCCGCCTCCAACAAGGACCGGTTTGTCAGCCCGCTCCAGGGCATCGAGAACGTGATCCTGACACCGCATATCGGCGGCTCGACCGAGGAGGCGCAGGAGCGCATCGGAGCCGAGGTCGCCAAGAAGCTCGTGGAATATTCCGATGTCGGCACGACGGTCGGCGCCGTCAATTTTCCGCAGGTACAGTTGCCTTCGCGTGCGACAGGCACCCGCTACATCCACGTTCATCGCAACGTGCCGGGCATCCTCGGGCGTCTCAACCAGGCTTTCTCCCAGCGCGGCCTCAACATTACGGGCCAGCACCTCCAGACCGACGGAGAGATCGGCTACGTGGTGATCGAGGCGGAAGGATTGCCCGAACAGAGCCGGGAGACCCTGCGGGAGATCCGCGCTCTCGAAGGCACGATCCGTGCCCGCCTGCTCTATGCGCGCGGGTGATATATCCTCTCAATAACTGATTGCTCTTCCTCATATCAGCATAGGCTGAAAGACGTGCTATCCTTGCCGAAACGGCTCCGTTAAGCCTAAATTCGCGCTTGATGGGGCAAGAGAGGAAACGTGATCGCACGGGTTCATGATCGGCTTCGAAGCCTGTTTCACCAGACAGCCTCGAGATTGGTCGGGGCCACGCGAATGCCTGCAGTCACCGATAAGGAGGCGGAGGTTGTCTTGGGTCAAACGTCATCATCATGGAAGGCGGATCGTCTGAGCGGCTCCAGCGAAGCAGCCCCCGCAACTTCTCCCTCGCCTCGGAATCTTGAAGATCTAGGAATATCCGTAGACATGAATGCCTCCGTCGACACTTTAGCCGACCAGATGCTGACCCTCGTGGAAATCGTTTCCGCGCAGGAGAAGGATATCAAGAGCCTCAAGGAACACTGCCGAAAGCTCGACGAGCATAATCAAGCGATTATGGTTGGATTCTCCGCCTTCTTCCATGTTCTGGCGGTAGGCCGCGTGGCAAAGGCCAGCGAAATCGCTTCCCTGCTGCAGAACATCAGCAAGATCGCCGAGCAGGAAGGCAGACCCAAAGAATCCGTAAAGTTCCTTCAGGATCTGGCCAGGATGGTCCCAGGCCATTCGGACAACGAGCAAGAAAAGTGAGGCAACTTTCCTAAAAGGAGAGGATGCCGTCGGTTCGTTAACTGCTCATTAACCATACCGCCCCATCTTTCCCGTTGGCTGCTGAAGAGAGTCGGCAGTTCTTACACGGCATGAGCAGTGTGTTTCGAAGCTCCGCCGGGATCGCGACCGTTGACGGCACCTTCGGAGGAGAAGGAAGCAGGTTATGTTCATCGACAGGGCTCCACTCGCAGTCGAGACCATGATCGCGGATCACGTTGCCGTCTCCTTTCAACGGAACGCCGTCGCGCCCAAAGTTGAAACAACCGCATCGCAAATCCGCAGCCGCATCACGGATCAGTTCGAGCACGCCAAACCGGGGAGCGAGCAGGACAACCGCCCTCCCGCACTCACAGTATTGCGCAACCGCATCATCGAAATTTTCGGACCGGTTCGCGAAGAGTCTGTGTCTCATGAGCGGGCTGAGGCTCTTGAAGGCCTGCAGCAGTCACTGGAACGGCTTCGTAGCCCAAATACATCTCAGGAGGGCCGCAATCCCATCCACATGCAGCTGCTTCTTGAGAGGCAGCAGCTTGCCCTAAAGAACGAATTCACCGAGGGCTTCGGGCGCGTGGAAATATGGCTTGTCTCGATCGCGGCGCTCGGCCTCGTTCTTCTCAACGCGATAGATTTCCTCTGGGCTTTGCCGATCCTGGCTCTGGGAATTGGGCGCTCCTGGTTTCTGGATCGCAAGTGCAAGAAGCGGCATGCCAGGATCGCTGAGATTGACACCATCATTGGGGTCGGCAGCATCGATTACGACTGAGAAATCTTTCAGTGCATTTCGCTCAATAAGCGAACTTTATCATCCGCTTCCCAGCAAAGCGTCGCGCACAGCCTGCCAACTATCCTTATCGGGCGCGCTGATGAGGCCCCCACCGCGATTGATAGGGCGGTAAGGCGAGCCGTCGAAATGAGCGGTGTATCCGCCCGCTTCCTGATAGATCAGCCATCCGGCCGCGTGATCCCAGGGCATGACGCTGGACGAGAATGAGAAATGCAGATGACCGCTCGCAATCAGCCGATAGGTATGAGCCGAGCAGCGAAAATCCGCCGCCATGGCGACGCGCGGGAAATTCCCTGTTACGACGGGGCGAAGCTCCTCCGGCAGATAGCGCCATGAGACATTGCCGGTCATCTGCGAGAGCGGAACCGGCGAGGCGGGGCGAAGAGGTGTCGCACTTCCATCGGGCATCTGGGTCCACGCTCCCTCGCCCCGTACCGCCATAGTGAAATCGTCGGAAATCGGATCGAGGATGATGCCGCAGACGACTTCGCCTTTGACGGTCACGGCCGCCATGACTCCGAAGAGCGGCAGGCCCGACGCGAAATTCAGGGTTCCATCGACCGGATCGAGAATGAACGCGAGATCGGAATCGCCCAGCCCATCGAGAAGACTGGCATCCTTGCTGACGCCCTCCTCGCCGATCACGGTTGCATTCGGGAACGCGCGACGGATTTCCGCTTCGATGAACCGCTCCGCGGCCTCGTCGGCATCAGTGACGAGATCGAGATTGGACGTCTTCGTGCGGATCGCTTCCGCCGTCAGGTTTCTGAACCGCGGCAGGATTTCTGCTTGCGCGGCACGCCTGAGCATTTCGGCAAGTTCGAGGGCATCTTTCCGGTAAAAGCTCATTCGATCCACGCAGCTTCGTTTCAAAGAGATCCTGCTATGTAGAACATGATCTCAGATCATCTCAAGCGGCTCCTTGCGCTCCGGAGGCGGAAACTCGGCATCGATTTCCCGTAGATCATCAGGACTGAGCTTGATCTCGAGCGCCTTATGATTATCCCGCACATGATTAGGGCTGGAGGCTTTCGGGATCGCGATCACATGGGGCTTCTGAAGCAGCCACGCGAGCGCGATCTGAAAAACGCTTGCTTCATGCCTACGGGCAATCGCCTCCAGCGCCCCTGAAGAAGGAAGCCTGCCC
>NZ_JBFUMH010000254.1:0-5066 GCF_054049475.1 Microvirga sp. P5_D2
GTGCAGCTAGGGAGTTCGCAGCAAGGATCGCAACCGAGGTTGCGCCAAACTGCACTGAATCGAGAAGCACTCGCAGAACGGTCTTCATGATTTCAGTGGGTGGGGATGTAGGCGCCATTAGGAAAATGGCGCCTGCTTTTTATTCAAAGGAAGCAAAAATAAAATCGTGATCGAATACCAAGCAGGCTTCTTCATCAGGTCGCGCTCCGCGCTGCCGGAATTGAGGCCAAGTAGAAAACTTCATTGAGCGAAAATCCGCCCGAAGTTCCACCGCCGTGCAGTATGAGTCGGTGGGCTGCTGATTTGTCTATGCGGTTATTCTTGGACTGTTTCCAGCGCCAGCTCCATTCGTCCAGATGGCCTAGAGCGGATAGTTTGTGCCGATGGTTGCCTTCAGACCCAGCCAGATTTAGGTCGACCCAGGGTCAGACGACAGGCTTGGAACGCGTCAAATTATCCCGGAGCATGTCCAGGTTGTTGTTGATTGTGGCGCTCGTCGGATCGATTTCGTAGGCCTTCAGGAAATTGCTGCGTGCTTTGGCCGCATCGCCGCGCAGAAGATAGGAATAGCCGATATTATTGTAATACTCCGCGCGGTCGCCGATCAGGCGGCCAGCCTCGCGATAGGCGCGGTCAGCCAGGTCGAAACGCCTTACGCGATCATATGAGGCCGCAAGCCCGAGCCATGCTTCGCCGTTATTCGGATCAAGTTCCACAGTGCGCTCATAGTAACGGGCAGCATGGCCGAAATTACCTTCGGCGAATTGCACCTTGGCGACGCTGAAGACCTCATTGTCAGGATAGGGATCGACCGTAGAGGGCAGTTCCAGCGCCGTGACGCTGTTCCCCCAGGAAGATCCGCTGGTGCTGTTGCAAGCCGCTAGGAGCGGCATCGCGCAGACAAACAGGCTGATTGCCAGCTTTCGCTCGAACGATCTCATGCCACGCCCCTTTATATTTCTTTCTGTCGCGCCCGACGAGCCAGCTTTAATACATGGTCGCTGCTCTTCCAGGGAGTTCGTTCATGCGACTCGCTTAACGGTGTAGCAACGGACATGCGGCGCTCGCAAGTCTCTGGCGGGGCGAAGCCTTCTACTTGTTATGCTTCCCTCTGTTTAGAGGGGGAGAGGTAGACCAGATGGCCTAGGCAGGCCGTTCTTTACGGTCCATTAACCATGCATGCCCACATCTGACGGTGTTCTAGGCCAATTGACCGGCTGGACTTATCGCCCGGGCAAACAATAGAACATTGTATCAAATTTGACGGGCGGTACTCGATATGCGGGTGACATGGGATCTGGCGCGCTATCGAGTCGCGCTGAGCAGAGGCAAATCTGTGCTCGCTGCACTTGGTGTGTTTGTGGCCCTCCTGCTCGTAACGCCCTCGGCCGATGCCCAGGAGCGTTTGCTCCGCTTTACGAATGGACGCGCTGCGGGCGACATCAATGTTGCCCAGGGGCAGTTTCTCACCGCTCGGACAGTGGCCGATGTTGGGYGTGTCGTCGTCGGAAATCCTGATGTTGCAACGGCGGTCCCACTGACAGGCCGTTCCTTCTACGTGCTCGGCAGGGCTGCCGGCAGGACGAATGTCGCGGTTTATGGAGTGGACGATTCACTGCTCGGTACGGTCAACGTCGAAGTTGGCGCTGACACGCCTGATCTTGCCGTGACCATTCAGGACGCTGTTCCCAACGCCAATATTCGCGTGGAGACAGTCAACGGACGCCTTCGTCTGAGCGGTACGGTTCCCGATGCGATCGCGCTGCGAAAGGCCGTCGAGATCGCCCAGYAATATGGCTCGGATGGCGTCATCAATGCGCTGCGCGTAACGGGCGGACAGCAGGTTATGCTGGAGGTGCGTTTTATCGAAGCGAACCGCAGCGCGGGCCGTGAACTCGGCATAAGCTGGTTCGGTCGCAAGAAAAACGATCAGTCAGGACGTGGAGTCGCACTGGGGGGCTTCGCGCCTCCTAGAACCGGAACTTCAGGAATCACTTACAATCCACTTCTTCCAAGCGGCAGCACTCCTTTTGGCACCTTGATCGCCAACTTCCTTGTAGGTGGGGTCAGCGCGGATATTCTTGTACAAGCTCTTGAAGAGAGGGGCCTCGCGCGTCGCTTGGCGGAACCCAATCTGATTGCTCTTTCCGGCGAGAAGGCGAGTTTCCTCGCTGGTGGTGAAGTTCCGATTCCTGTCTCAGCCGACAATGGTCAGGTGAGTGTAACGTACAAAGAATATGGCGTGCGGCTCAACTTCACGCCGACCGTTCTTGACAACGGCATTATCAATCTGAAGCTGGAGCCAGAAGTCAGCCAGGTTGATGAAACCGTCAGTATCAACACCGGAACGATCTCCATTCCTGGATTCATTACCCGGCGCGCCAACACTTCAATCGAGATCCGAGACGGGCAAAGCTTCGCGATGGCGGGTCTGCTGCAAAGCGTGCACTCGAAGAGCCGCGAGCAGGTTCCCTGGCTTGGGCAGCTGCCGATTATCGGCTCACTTTTCAGCTCATCCGGTTTCCAGGAAGAGGAGACGGATCTCGTCATCATTGTAACGCCGAGACTCGTGCGACCCGCAAAGCCCGGTCAGCCGCTACGCACGCCTCTCGACAGCTCGAAGCCCAGCAATGATCTTGAGCTTTTCCTTCTAGGCTCGATGGAGGTGGATAGCGATATGCAGAAGCGGTTCGCCGAGGGGTCTGGTGTTATCGGTCCCTATGGTCATATCGTCGAGCTGAAGCCAGGAAAGCGAAATGTCGTCAAGAAAGTCGTCAAGCAATAAGATCCGGCTCACGCTCCTCGCCGTTATGCTGCCGGGAGTAATGCTGGGTGGTTGCGCGGATTATGTCGAGCGTCGCGACACCATCACTCTCGCCGCTGGTGATGCTCAATCCTGGAACAGGGTGGTTCATACGGCAGATCCATGGCCCCCCTATGTTATGAATACCAACATTCCTGGTGATGGCCAGCGGACGCAGGCGGCTATACGCCGCTATAGTACCGGGAATGCGAATGGGCAGCAGGGTGAGGCGCCGGCCCCGGAAGCTCAATAACTCGCTGCGCACTCACTGCCTCTTTAGCGAAGCGTAGGCGATGACGTCATCGCCCGCTTTCGTGTCGAGGGGCACATGCCCATCAGCCAGGACAAGCAGTAATGCCGGAGGCCATCTTGTTCTTGCGAACAAGCATTGCGTGTTAAGATCTTCCTTGCTCCAGGCTGGGCACCTAAACGGCCTTTAAGCGGCCGCCCCCCTGTAAGCATCAGCCATCAAACTAATGTCCTGTAGCTTGCGGTTGAAGGGTGACCAGTCATCCACTTTGGCGATGGGCTCCCATAGAGCTTCAACTTCTTCAACTAGCATTGTGCAGGGCGTCTGCCGCGCGAAATATGGATGTTCGAGAGCTATGCCGATCTCAGGCTCATAGCCCTCCAGAGATGAACGAAGGGGCGTGAAGGTCGGTTGATCGTAAATATGCGCTGAGGGGCTCTGCTTGGCTCGGTCCGTACTTGCAAGACCACCATACCAGTCGAAGAACACTTGTTCGAATGGCGCTCGCGTTTCATGCAGGAAAGTCCAAAGCGCGCGAGCCAGGATGCCATCCCGTTCACGTCCATTGGAGCGAAGACCGAGCCTTTTGAGAACAGTCTGAGGAAACTCATTATGAAGCGCAGGCTCAAAAGCCGTAAGGGCAGCCTCAAGTTTGCTTTGCTCGGCGAGGGAGAGGAGGCATTCGGCGAGCCTGTAGAGGTTCCATAAAAGCGCATCGGGCTGTCGTCCGAATGCATAGAGCCCTGTCTCATCAAAATATGCGGCCGTGAAGGCAGGATCATAGGCCGGCAGGAAGCGCCATGGGCCATAATCGAAGCTCTCGCCGGTGACATTGATGTTGTCCGTATTCAGCACTCCATGCACGAACCCGGCCGCCATCCATTGCGCACCCATGCGGGCCACGCGCCTGCATACTTCTTCCAAGAAGGCGACTGCGCGGTCTTCCACAGCCTCGCGCCATAGATCGGGCATGTAGGTTTGGATCGTGTGGTCGAGCAGCCTTGCGATATTCTGAGTTTCGTCGAGGTAGAGCAGACGCTGAAACGTGCCGATCCTGATATGGGAATGGTTGAGGCGCACGAGCACGGATGAGCGCGTAGGGGAGGGCTCATCGCCCCTCTCAAGTTCCTCGCCCGTCTCGATCAGGCTGAAGCTCTTCGAAGTTTCGACGCCGAGTGCTTCCAGCATTTCCGTCGCCAGCACCTCACGCACGCCGCCCTTGAGCGTCAGCCGTCCATCCGCATGGCGCGACCAGGGCGTTTGGCCGCTGCCCTTCGTGCCGAGGTCGAGCAGACGCCCATCTTGGAGATCATGCATTTGCGCGAACAGAAATCCGCGGCCGTCGCCGAGATGGGGATTGTATGTGCGGAACTGATGGCCATGGTAGCGCAGCGCAAGCGGGCTCTCCAAGCTTCCGGGCAGCGGCGTGAATTGGCCGAAATGCTCGATCCATTCCTCATCCGTCAAATCACCGAGGCCAACGCGGTCGGCCCAACGCCGGTTTCTGTAGCGCAGCACATGCTGCGGAAACCGGGCCGCCTCGACGACATCGTAGAAACCGGTGCCAAGACGCTCGTGTTGTTTCGATGGCTGGAAGCTGTTTGAGATAGGCATCAACTGAATTTCCGCTCACATCTGTTCCAATACCATGCGGGCCGGATTGTTCAGAACAAAGCGTCACTCGACTAGCCCGACGTGAAGCGCCCAAAAATGACACATTCACTGAAACTTTGATGCATTTCAAACTGCCGAATTGAAACATTATCTGAGAAATTAGTCTCAGATTGAGGGGTGTGGATAACTATTTCCAAGAGATGGTTAGTGAAAAACTACCTTGCTTTCCTGAATCTTGGCTATTGAGAGCTTTCCTTCCGTTAGGGTGTCGTTCCCTAAAAACTCGTCTTGTGTCTTGGCGCATTGAAAAGTGCCTCCTAAGATTCTTCCAGCGAAGCAGTCCAAGGAGACATCGATGGCACTCAAGGATCTGGCCGCTCTTTACGGGCGGGTTTGCGT
>NZ_JBFUMH010000255.1:0-5060 GCF_054049475.1 Microvirga sp. P5_D2
GGCTACCTCCACGTTCGAGAACCCGGCAACCCGCTGGCCCGACTTCAAGGACGGGATGCCAGCGCGCCCCTCCCTGCTCGTCATCACCAAACAGGGTGGCGGCAAGATCGCGTAAGCGGGACTGCCGATCTGAGAAATGACAAAGGAGCCCCAGCGGCTCCTTTGTTCGTTCATGGGGCTTGATCGGGAAACAGTGGACAAGATTTTGTCCACTCCCATGTCATGGCCGGGCTTGTCCCGGCCATCCCGATCCGAAAAGCACTGCACTCCACAGTATCGGGATCACCGGCACAAGGCCGGTGATGACGTGCGGTGAGATCTCTTATGGAGAGAGACAGCGCTCCAAAGCGCTTCTGAGAGAAATGAAATGTCTCTGGGAAGAAGTGGCGCGGGCGACGGGGCTCGAACCCGCGACCTCCGGCGTGACAGGCCGGCACTCTAACCGACTGAGCTACGCCCGCGCATTTTCTTGATCCATCGCTCGCTGGCCGACATTCGGTTTCAAGCGGTGGAGGCGCGCTCGTACCGGTGAATGGGCACACTGTCAAATGGTTTGAGGAATTTTCGTCCACTCATGCACATGCGGGGACAAAATCCCTTCGTCAGTCCTGCGTGCTGATCGAGAAGACTTCGTAGCCCGCCCCGTTGAGGACACGCACGGCCTGGATCTCGGGATCGCGGGATTGCGGGCGACGGGCGAGCGAGAACACCTTGCGTGCACGCTCCTTCGCCTTGTCCAGTGAATCCGTGCGGACCATGATCCGCCGGATCACCCCGCCTCCCGCCTCATCGGAGGCGACCGTCTCGATGCGATAAACTTCGATCACGAAGCTGAAACTCCAGTTTGATGAGATTCCGTCACGCCTGAAGGCGCCGCAGCTTCTCGAATTTCTTGATCAGGCGATCCCGCTTGAGCTTCGACAGCCGGTCGATCCAGAAGATCCCATCGAGCTGGTCGATCTCATRCTGATGGCATACCGCCAGGAGACCGTCCGCCTCCTCCTCGCGCTCGACGCCATCGAGCCCCTGATATCCGACCCGGACCCGGGCATGGCGCTCGACCTCGTCCGTCACTCCAGGCATCGAAACACTGCCTTCCACATGGCGGATCATTTCGGGCGAGGTCCACAGGATCTGCGGATTGGTGTAGATGCGCGGAGCAGGATCGGCATCGAGCTGGATGACGACGACGCGCCTGAGCTCTCCGATATGGGGAGCGGTGATGCCGATTCCAGGCGCCGCCCGCATGGTCTCGGTCAAGTCACGCGCCAGGGCCGCAAGCTCATCGTCGAACGAGACAACAGGCTCGGCTTTCCGGCGCAGGCGCGGGTCGGGGAAGCGGACGATGGGGCGTGTGGTCATGGACAGGCTACTTGTAGCGCCCGGCGCRCTGCAGAACCTCGATCTTGTAGCCATCGGGATCCTGAATGAAGAAGAACTTCGCCAGCAGCGTACCCTCGTGCATGAACTCCTTGATCGGCAACGGAGACAAGCCAAGCGAGGTCATGCGGGCATGCTCCGCCTCAAGGTCATCGACTGATACCGCGAGGTGGCCATAGCCGTCGCCCAGGGCATAGGACTCCGTTCGGTCATGGTTGATCGTCAGCTCGACCTCGAAATCGCTCTCATCGTTACTCAGATAGACGAGGGTGAAGCCATCGAAGCTCAAGCGCTCGGCGACTTTAAGGCCAAAAGCCTTGCCGTAGAAATCCAGTGAGCGCTGTTCGTCCAGCACCCTGATCATGGAATGAATGGTCTTGGCCATGCGTGAGCCTTTGATTCAATATAGCGCCCTGCACTAGCAGCCAGGAAAGCTTGACGGAAGCGCTTTTCACCTTCGACTGCATGGTCCCACCTCATATTTGGAATGTCCGGTTGCAGTCGAGAAAATGTGAACCTGCCAAGCTTGAGGTAAGCCACAATGACACGGAACTTGTGAGGCCTTTAGAAAATTGACTTGGTACGGAGGCATCACACCCGCAACCCCTTGTCGCCTCCGGCAACTCGCAGCCCCGTTCAGCCTGCCTGGAACGGGGCTTTTTCCTGCTAGAAAAGCTCGGCAATGGCGCGGATGCGATTGCGCACGTAGCTTGGCAGTCCGGCGCTGATGGAATTGCCCGAGTTGAACGAACTCTTCCCCATGAGGACCTGTGCCGGGATGAGATTGCGCAGAACCGGGACGTTCGCGAACTCCTTCTTCTGTTGCAGTACATCTGTTTCGACGCCGAGCACCATGAACACGGTTGCGACCGTCTTGCCGCCGTCCGTCGGATGCGCTTGGAGAACAGCCAGCAATTTCCCGAACTGCATCACTTGATTCACATCGAAGATCGTCTGCTCCAGCACGCCCGTGACCGGCGCATTCAGTCCCGTCAGCTTGGCGAAACCAACCTGATCGATGTCCTGAGCCGGGAGAACCCTGATCTCGCTTTGAAACTCCATGAATTCCGAAATCTTCTTGCCGCCCTCCTCGAGCTTGTTGGCGAGCCGGACCCCAACAGGCAACTTACCCTCCAGCGGATAACGCGACTCGATGCACACGGATTGCGGAGCCTCGCACCAACGCCGGTCAGGGTTGCGATTGTGGGCGCTTTGCGGATCGATATTGGGCCGCGCCTGATCCGCCGTGATGATGCGGTGCTTGATCGAAGGATCGATCTTCTCCAGCACGTCGAGGGCGATATAGCGGTTAAGATCGATGGCGCTTGCGGCCTTGCCGATCAGAAATCGCGCCTCCGCCACGTACATATGAAGCTTCTCGGTATAGGGCTTCACGATGCCATGAACGGAGACCTTGATATGCGGCTCGGCATAATCCGGAAAGAGGCTCAAATATCGCTTCTGCTGCGGATTTTCGCGCGCCCAATCCTCGAAGCGGATCAGGCCGGTCTCGGCTTCGGTCGACGTGCCCCCGCTCCTGTCACTGAACAGGATCGTGTTCGCCTTCAACTGCGCAGGCGGAACGCTCGCCACCGATGGCACATCCTCAATGTGGAATTCCGCCGCCAGCAATGGCGCAGAACCGGAGAATGCAGCCAGGCCGATCAGGCCGCAGCGCAGCCAATCAAATACTCTCATCAATAAACTCGCCTTGAACCCCAGGGATAATCCGGATCGACACGCCGCGGCCGGGGTGGAGGATCATCCTCCCACCACCAGCGCGAACCGTAATTGGAGCGCGGTTGCGAGGGAGCATTCTGACGCAAGCTGTCGAGCCAGCCGGGGCCCTGAGGCGAAGGCGCCTCCTCGTAAGGATCGTAGCTCCCTTGCTCATCGCCATCGCCCCATGGATCCGGATGACGATAAGCGTAGACCTCCGCCTGCGGCACCAGTCGGTACTGCGTCTCGCTCAGGCGCCCGAACCAGTTGAGCCGGAAATACTCGATGAAGGCCCCTCTCTGTCCATCGGTCAGACGCTCGCCGGAATTGAGATCGATCGGCATGGCGATGAGCTGCTTGGCCGCCTGCGGCGATGGCGGGCTCAACGGTGTCTTCGGGGCGTGATGAATCCAAGCCGCCTCGACGATGTCCTTGAAGATGGGTGCGGATACCTTCGCACCCGTCTGCCCTCGTCCCAGAGTGCGGCGCTTGCCGTCCGCATTGTCATGACCGACCCAGACCACGACCGTGACGTCGTTGGTGAAACCYGCAAACCAAGCATCGTTTTCATTGTCGGAGGTGCCGGTCTTACCTCCGGCATAGGGAGCAAGAGCTTTCAGGTTACGCGCCGTTCCACGCTCCAGCACGCCTTGGAGCATCGTCTTCAGCTGATAGAACGCAGCCGCATCCGCCGAGCCGAACCGCACCAGTGCCTTGGATCTGCGGCTGTAAATGGCGCGCCCGCCTTGCTCGATGCTTTCGAATGCATAAGGCATCGGCATCGCACCTTCATTGGCGATGGAGGCATAAAAGGCCGCGAGATCGAGAATCCGCACCGGCTGCGCACCGAGAACGAACGGGTAATACGGCGTGCATTCGAGATAGAGCTGCGCCTCCAGGGCCAACTCGCAAACCCGCTCCAGGCTTTGCTCCGCAGAGGTTTCGATGCCGCCATCGAGCAGGCGCGCCGTCACGAGGTTCTTCGAGTTCTCCAATGCCCGGCGCATGGTGACGATGCCCGAACCGCCGCCGTCATAGTTCTTTGGCCTCCAGTAATCGCCGCCCCTCGTGCCATCCTCGCGCCGTATGGGCGGAAGAGTGACGGGGGAATCCCAAACGAGGGTGTTCGGCTGCAACCCTTTCGCGAGAGCCGCAAGGTAGGTCAGCGGCTTGAAGGCCGAGCCCGGCTGGCGATGAGCCTGCGTCACGCGGTTGAGTTGACTCAAGGGATAGGAGAAGCCGCCCGTCATCGCAAGGATGCGTCCGGTCTTATTCTCCAGAACGACCGCGCCGCCCTGCACGGATGGCGGCGTGCGCAGATCGGCGCGAACGACACCCTTGTCCTTCTGCTCGATCAGCTTGACACGCACCACATCATGAAGCTTCAGGTCGCGCCGCGCCGCCTCCCAGGCATTGAGTGGCAGCACGCGTCCATCGCTCAACCCGACACGGAGAACGTTGGCGCCCGTCTTGCGGTCTCTGCCCTTCTCGATGACGACAGCCGCCGGCCATTGCACATCATACAGGGGCAGACGCGCGGCATTGAGAGCCCGCTGCCAGGGCGGCTCGGGCGAATCCTTGGCGTCCTTGAAACCCTTGATGGCCTCGGCAAGATTGGCTTCGGCGCCCTGAAACCGCTGCCGGCCGATGCTCATCTCATAGCGTGCCAGCCCCTCCTGCAAGGCAGCCTCGGTCGCCTGCTGCAAGGGCGGGTTGATGGTCGAGAGCACTGTGTAGGAGCCCGCCGTCAGATTCTCGATATGGGCGAGCGTACGCGCATCGCGATTGATGTGATCGACAAAGTAGAAACCGCTCGTGCGCTGCGGCCTTTCGAACGGCACCGTCTTTGGGAGCGATGCCACCTCCTGCTGCACCTGATCGGGCGTCAGAAGACCGTCCTCTTGCATCCGGCTCAGGACATAGGCCATCCGCTCCCGCGCGCGCTCGGATTGCGTATCGGG
>NZ_JBFUMH010000256.1:0-4983 GCF_054049475.1 Microvirga sp. P5_D2
ATAGCTCCCTTGCCTGTACAGCAGGCTCTGGCGGTCGGATGTTCTTCATGGGCACAATGGCGAATAAGGCAATATCGAGGGTGAAGCGGACAGCTTCCTCCGTGCTGCCACCTTGAGGGGCACAACAATCAAACCTTCCTAGGTCGTGCTGGAGGCCGCCGTGATCCCGCAAGCTTCTCAAACAAATCATGCATCAGCTACGGACGCCAATAGCCAAGCCGGATTGCCAGAGGTCGAGAGGCAAGTGCCGATCCATCTTGAGGCGGTGGCAGCTTTGCGCAAGGCCACGGAGAGTGTTTACCAGATCATCTTGGAGAAGCAGCCGACCGAGTATCGGGCTCCCTTAAATCTCGGCTATCTTGCCCGAGAGCGGGGCGATGCGGCTGCAGCGTTGAGCTATTTTGAAGTTGCGCAGGCCGCCAACCCACGTCGGACCCGTCCCAAGCTCGAGATAGCGCAGGAGCTTCGAACACTGTCGCGCCTGGACGACGCGGAGGCACTGTACTTGAGCCTGCTCAAAGAGCAGCCGAAGCTGGTGCGGGCGCTGGCAGGTCTTGGTCATATCGCACGCACCCGAGGCGAGCACAGGCTTGCCCTCAACTATTATCAAGCCGCTCTGGCGGCCGACCCCGCCCGGATAGACCTGAAGCTCAAGGTAGCCGCACAATTACGCAAACTGTTGCGCTTTCGCGATGCGGAGGAAATTTACCGCAGCATCCTTGTAGAGGAGCCTGACCATGCTGGAGCGCGGGAGCGGATCGAACGGCTTCCCAAGCCGGAGCCCACGGGCCTGCCGCCGATGGAAAGGTCCTGGCTTCAGCGCGAAACATTTGCTCGTGCCGCTGAATGGGGCCGGAACCTGGAGGCGCTGGGAGGAACGACATTCGATATGAGTCTGCTGGTGCTGGCGGAGGATTTTGCCCATGGCGCTACGGAGGAGGTGAAGCGGGATTGCATACTCCTCCGCTTGGGCAAGAAGACCAAGCTGCTGCCGTTGGTATCGGACTGGGACGCTTATGAGCAGGCTCTCAAACGAGAAACGCAGGCGCTCAATCCCGGTGACCTCCTGGGAACTGTGTTTGCACCGCATGGGGAAGGTTGGATGGGTAACATCGCCCCTCGCAGGAGCCGACACGAGTTCGTATGGAAACGTGAAACCGTGTCCGGAATGATCGGCTCTTCTCTGCAAGGGCACCGTCGAAACATTCGCAAGCTCTTGAAGGCAGGCGTGCATGTGGAGCCGATCGGCCCAGAGAATCTTGATCGTGTGATGGCCTGCAACGATCGCTGGTTCGCGGACAAGAAAGCAAAGGGTGAGACGACGTATTATCGAACCCGCACGGCGTGGAGCTTGGAGAATCTTGCCGCGCTTGAGCCTTTGGGCGTTCGGCACATTGCGGTGATGCTGGATGATGATGTGATCGGCTACACCGTCGGCAGCCATCTTGGCGTATCGTGGGCCACTTACGTTTATGGYAGAGGCGACAATCAATACGATGTGGGGCCTTTGATCGTTCATGAACACGCCAAGTTGTATCCTGATAGAGAGTGGATCAATTCCGGCGATGTGGGACGAAGCCGCGGGTTGGCTGAGTTCAAGCAGAAATTCACCGCGGGCGCCGGAGACAAACAGATAAAGTCTGGCTGGATACAGGCGTAACGGATGCCGAACTCTGGCACATTGGTGTGCCAGTGTCGGAACCAGCCCCGGAACCATAAACCTTCTGAAACCAACAGGATAATCCATCATCTGTAGTACGTAATGGGTACAACTCAATCCCATTGTTCCCATTGTCATTTCGACCGTCACAGTGAAGCCTGATCTTGTTTGGAACCGTTCGAGAAAAGGGTCGTCAGGGGCGACCAGCGTCCATTCCCGAGGTTGGTGAACGATGAATATGGCGCAGAGAAACATCGGTTTGGAAAACCTTGCTCCCGTCGAGATCAAGGATGCGGATATTTTCCTTTCGGCTGCGGAAGAAGCGCAGGTCAAGGCTTGGCTCTATTACTTCCCCTTGCTGCATTTCTACGGCCAGTTTCGTGCGCATACGCTGCACTGGGAGCTCTACGACGGCTCCGTTCTCGTCTATCAGATCCGCCGCCGGGAAGGACACTCGCGGATGGATCTTTATCTTCCCCCGTTTCCCTTTAGCGTCGCGGCGCTGCGTTATGCCCAGCAACGGATGCAGGAGTACAATGGCAACCGTACAAGCCGGATCGTCTGGGTGCAGGAAAAAGATGCCTTACCGGTCACTCGCGCAGGATTCGAAGTCTTCTTTAGGGAAGAAGAATTCATCTTCGATCGCGCGGCTGTCATGGGATTGGAGGGATCGAGCTTCAAAAAGCTGCGCAACAAAATAGCAGGCGCTCTCCGCCAGGGACACGTCGAGACACGGCCCTACACGGCTGCGGATCGGCCTGCCTGTCAAGCTGTCCTGGACGGTTGGCGGGAACGGTTGATCGCCAACGGCATTGCGCCGAACGGGTATCGCTACACGCGCGCTTGCTTGAAGACGGCTGAACGCTTTCCGCATGCACTTCTCAACGGATTGGTTGCCGAATGCGATGGGGTGGTACGCGGCTTCGCCTTTACAGGCCATCTGGCGCACACCTTGGGGTGCAACTTCCTTTGCATCACAGATATCAATTACCGTGGTCTCTCCTATCTCCTGTGCTATCGCCATATGGCGGAGTTTCCAGAACTGATCCATTTCAACGACTCGTCGGATACCGGACGGCCGGGGCTACGCGAGTCGAAGCAATTGTTCAGGCCCATCGAGATGCATGGCCTCTTCGGCGCTAAAGAGAAATGATCGCTAAAGCGCTTCTATGGCGGCATACTTACCAAGTCTCGCCATTGCGAGATTGCCTGCCAAGCTGATGATGAACCTTCAACTTGATACTGCGGTGATAAGCAGCTTCCCGAGATATTCGCGGTAAAACGGAAAGGGATAATTACTGCGAGGTAATTACAACGAACCCACCAATCGGAAGCCCTATACGCACGTTCGGTTTGGGGCTTTTCTTTGAAACTGCATGTGTCTCAAAAGGCATATATCGGAATAGGTATATCCAAACAGTGCTTCTTTCTTAAAATGGTTGTGAGGGCAATCATCAAAGTCCTTAGCCAGAAAGGGCTCAAGACGAAAAAGGGCTCAAGACGAATACGTGTCGTGAGAGCTGCGTGACGAGACCACGATTCAACGATTCCTGATCAGGTGCGGCCAAGGTCGCGCACGGGATAGAGCTAATCGCAGGTCGATTGAAATGGGATGAAGCCCGTGGGTCCGAATGATTGGAGACCCTGTGGAAGCGCCCGTAACTCCTGTTGATTTAGGAATCCTATGGCGAGGTCGAAAAGCAGAGAGTCTAAAAGCAGAAACCAGGTCATTCGCGCTGCTTGGCGAGCTTCCCGCCCTGGACTCGTAGCGGTCGTAATCTTCAGTGCGTTCATCAACGTGCTCAAGTTCTCAGTACCCCTTTATATGCTGAGCGCTTTTGATCGTGTTCCTGCGAGCCGGAGCGTCGAAACCCTCATCATGCTCACGCTCATCGTCATTGTCGCCCTCATTACAGGATTGGCGCTGGAAGTAGTGCGGCGACGGATGCTTTCTCGCTGGGGTATATGGATTGAGCAGCAATTCGGTGTGAGGCTACTACATGCCAGTCTGGCCAACAGATCGACCAGTGATACGCCCACCGCGCCGGAGGCGCTGGGGGAACTCTCTAATTTGCGCTCATTCGTGACACGGTCAGGAACATCATGGCTCGATGTCGTATGGGCGCCATTGTTCTTCTTCGGCATTTATCTCGTTCACCCCCTGCTTGGATGGGTCACGATAGGCGCGATAGTTATCTTGCTTCTGCTTGGTCCACTTCAGGATCTGATTACGCGAGGGACGCGGCGCGCATCACGTCAGGCTGAGAGCGCGGCCGATAGGATTGTAGCAGGCGCTGAAAGGAACATCGAAACGGTCGGCGCTCTCACCATGTCGACGAGCCTGACCGAACGGTGGCGGCGCAGCAACATTGCTCACCTTGAGGAGCGCGACAGATCCGAGGCAAATATCGCTCTCTTCCGAACCATGATGCGAGGATTGGGTCAGTGCTACAGGATCGCCATGATCGGCGTCGGCATATGGTTGTTTCTGCAGAATGAAGCGACTCTTGGCGGCATCTTCGCCGCGAGGATGATGGGGAGCTTTGGCTACTCACTAGCCGAGCGGGCAGTACGGGACTGGCGGTCATTGAAAGAGGCGGGCACGTCCTATCAACGGGTTAAGCAATTGCTTTCGGAGGAGGGCGAGAGGGAAGCTTCCGTCGCCGAAAGCACCAGCGAGGCCGAGCTGATCGTCGATAGTGTCAGCTTCAAATATTATGGCCGCCGCGATTACGTGGTGAGACGATTGAGCATTGAAGTCGGTCGTGGGGAGCTGCTTCTCATTATCGGTGACGCTGCGACAGGAAAAACAACACTCGCGCGTTTGCTGATTGGGCTTTTGCAGCCTCAATACGGCCAAATCCGCTTGGGCGATGTCGAGATCTGGCGTCTTCCGCCTGAAATGCGGGCACAATTGATAGGATATCTACCGCAACATACGGAGCTCTTTCACGGGACCGTGCGTGAGAACATCGCTCGTATGGGCGAGGGAAAATTCTCCGATGTTCTTGCTGCTGCGAAACTAGCAAACATTCACGATATCATCGTGCGGCTTCCTCAAGGCTACGATACTGAAATCAGCGAGGAAACGACGGGGCTGTCGGGAAGCGAGCGCAAGCGAATTGCCCTAGCGCGAGCCATTTACGGAACGCCCAGAGTGCTTGTTCTAGACGAGCCGGCCGCCAATCTCGATCGCCCTTCTCGAAGAGCAATGGAGGCTGCGATCGTTGAGCTGAAGCGGGCCGGAACTTCGATTGTCATGACACAAACGGCGCCGTCCGTTCGCTCAAGCAGAATAGCCGACAAGTTCCTGACTCTTAGCG
>NZ_JBFUMH010000257.1:0-4969 GCF_054049475.1 Microvirga sp. P5_D2
CCCTTGGAAAGCCCTTGGAAAGCGCCGGACCGAACGACCTCGCCTATATGGACAATCCGGCCTATGGCGGCGCACTGGCCTCGACCCGCGCCGGTGCCTGCCTTGTCACGCCACGCTTTGCCGCCAAGGTGCCCGCGCAGACTGTCGCCCTGGTGACGCCGCAGGCCTACCGGGTTTTCGCGCAGGTCTTGGGGTTGCTGTTTCCCTCCGCCCTGAAGCCCGAATCCTGCTTTGCCGCTACAGGCATTTCGCCCGGCTCCTTCGTCCACCCCTCGGCTCGCCTGGAGCATGGGGTCAAGGTCGATCCCGGCGCGGTCGTCGGCCCCTATGCCGAAATCGGCGCCGGCACGCTCATCGGGGCGGGGACGGTCATCGGTCCGCATGTGAAGATCGGGCGCGACTGCTCGCTCGCATCCCATGTCACCGTGTCGAACGCCTTCATCGGCAACCGGGTCATCCTGCATCCGGGCGTACGCATCGGGCAGGACGGCTTCGGCTTCGCCATGGGGCCGCAAGGCCATCTCAAGGTGCCCCAGGTCGGGCGTGTGATCATCCAGGACGATGTGGAGATCGGCGCGAACACGACCGTGGACCGAGGCGCGAGCCGCGATACGGTGATCGGCGAGGGCACCAAGATCGATAATCTGGTCCAGATCGCCCACAACGTGGTCATCGGCCGCCATTGCGTGATCGTGGCCCAGGTCGGCATCGCCGGCTCCACTACGCTCGAGGATTACGTGGCGCTTGGCGGCCAAGTGGCCGTGAAGGGCCATGTTCGGATCGGCATGGGCGCCCAGATCGCCGCCACGAGCGGCGTCAACGGGGATGTTCCGGCCGGCGCGCGCTGGGGCGGAGCGCCTGCCCGGCCCATGCGCGAATGGTTCCGCGAGATCACCGCACTGAAAARGCTTGCATCCAAGGGCGTTTCCGACAAAGACGACGACGCGTCTTCATAACTTCGTTTCAGGACGCCCCATATCTTCCGGAGTTCACGCCATGTCCGAAGCGCCCACCACGCTTCAAACCGCGGATATCCTCGAAATTCTCGAGCTGCTGCCGCACCGCTATCCGTTCCTGCTGGTCGACAAGATCATCGAGATCGACGGCGACAACTCGTGCATCGGCATCAAGAACGTCACCTTCAATGAGCCACAATTCACCGGCCATTTCCCGTCGCGCCCCATCTTTCCGGGCGTGTTCCTGATCGAGGCCATGGCTCAGACGGCGGGCGCCATCTGCGTGAAGTCGAAGATCGCTCAGCAGGAGAAGCCCAAGCAGGTGTTCTTCATGACGATCGACAAGGTGAAGTTCCGCAAGCCCGTGGAGCCCGGCGACCGGGTGGAGTTCCACATGAAGAAGCTCAACAACCGCCGCAACATGTGGTGGTACCGGGGCGAGGCGAAGGTTGACGGAGTCGTCGTCTGCGAGGCCGAAGTCAGCGCGATGCTGGTGGCCTGATGGAAGCAATCATCCACCCGACAGCGATCATCGAGGACGGCGCCAAGATCGGCGCGGGCGCGAAGATCGGCCCATTCTGCACAATCGGCCCCGAGGTCGAGCTTGGTGAAGGCTGCCAGCTGATGAGCCATGTGGCGCTCGCGGGCAAGACCAAGATCGGCGCCCGTACGCGGATCTTCCCCTTCGCGTCTCTCGGCCATATTCCGCAGGACCTGAAGTACAAGGGCGAGCCCTCGACCTTGGATATCGGTTCCGATTGCATGATCCGCGAAGGCGTGACCATGAACCCCGGCACCGAAGGCGGCGGCCTGCGCACGGTCATCGGCGACCGCTGCACCTTCCTGGCCGGTTCGCATGTAGGCCATGACACCAAGGTCGGCAACGACTGCATCCTGTCCAACAACGTGATGTTGGCGGGCCATGTGACCGTCGGCAATTTCGTAATATTCGGCGGCGGCTCCGCTGTGATCCAGTTCGCCCGTGTAGGCTCCCATGCCTTCGTCGGCGGGCTGTCGGGTCTCGAGAACGATCTCATTCCCTACGGCATGGCGATCGGCAATCGCGGGCATCTGGCAGGGCTCAACATCATCGGCATGCGTCGCCGCAATTTCACGCGCGAGCAAATCCATGACGTCCGCCGCGCCTATCGTCTGCTGTTCGCGGACGAGGGCACCTTGGCCGAGCGCGTCGAGGATGTGGCAGCGGAGTTCGGAAGCCATCCCATCGTCCACGATATTCTCGACTTCATCCGCGAGGGCAAAGACCGGGCACTCTGCACGCCTCGGGATCCCGTCAGCACTTCCGGTTGAGGCCGGATGCAGCCCAAGGACGAGATAAAGACCGGTGACGGCCCCATCGCGATCATCGCCGGGGCCGGGCGCCTTCCCATCCAGCTCGTGGAGCATTTGGAGAAGACAGGCCAGGATTACCGTATCCTGGCCTTTCGAGGCTTCGCCGCGCCTGAGCTGCGCAATCGTGCCCAAACGAATGTGGATCTCCTCGACCTCAAGACCATCATGAACACCTTGGACGGTTGGCAGCCACAGGCTGTCTCCCTCGTCGGTGCCGTGCGCCGCCCAGGCTTCACCGCTTTGCTCGGGGCTTATTCGGCCCTACGCAACATGCAGGAGGTGAAGGAGGTCATTGCCCGTGGCGACGATCAGGTTCTGCGCGGCGCGGTGAGGCTGATCGAGGAACGCGGGCACAAGGTTGTGGGCGCACACGAGCTTGCGCCCGATCTCGTCGCTTCCAAGGCCTTTCGCGGCGCACTAGAGCCGAACGAGGACGACCGGCAGGCCATTGCGATGGGTGTCGATCTTCTCGCTTCGCTCTCCGCCTTCGACATCGGCCAGGGTGCCGTCATCGCCCGCAATCACGTGCTCGCCATCGAAGGCCCGGAAGGCACCGACCGCATGATAGGGCGGGTAAGGGCCCAGCGCCAATCCTGGTTCGGCCTACGCCAGCGCAAGGAGGGTGGAGTGCTGATCAAGGCGGCCAAGCGCGGGCAGGATCTGCGCGTCGACATGCCGACCATCGGTCCTCGTACTGTTGCCGAGGCGGCGCGTGCTGGCCTTTCCGGCATCGCCATCGGCGCAGGCTCGACCTTCGTGCTGGAGCAGGAGGAAACCCTGCGTATTGCGGATCGGCTCGGCGTGTTTCTGGCGGCTGTCGATCTTCCCTGGATGGAGAGCGCCCGTTGATCGACACGAAGCCTTTGACCATCTGGATCGTATCGGGTGAGGAATCGGGCGATCAGCTGGGTGCGAAGCTTATGCGCGCCCTCAAAAGCAGGCTCGGAGCCGAGCGCCTGCGGTTCGGTGGCGTGGGTGGCCATGCCATGGCCAAGGAAGGTCTCGCCAGCATCTTCCCGCTGGAAGAGATCTCCGTCATGGGCTTCTCCGCCGTCATTGCACGCCTTCCGACCATCCTGAAACGCATTCGATTCACGGCGGATGCTGTGGTCGCGGCAAAGCCCGACTGCCTCATCATCATCGACAGTCCTGATTTCACGCATCGGGTAGCGAAGGCCGTCCGGCAGCGCGCCCCGGAAATCCCGATCGTCGATTACGTCAGCCCCTCCGTCTGGGCCTGGAGGCCAGGGCGGGCGGCGAAGATGCGCGCCTATGTGGACCACCTTCTCGCGCTCCTGCCCTTCGAGCCGGATGCGCACAAGCGCCTCGGCGGCCCACCGACAACTTACGTCGGGCATCCGCTCATCGAGCGTCTCGCGGAGATCAGGCCTGCCCACGGCGAGCGGGGCGCTTCTACGGACGCTCCGTTGAAAATGGTCGTTCTGCCGGGCAGCCGCCGCTCCGAAGTCAGTCGCCTCATGAAGCCCTTCGGCGAAGCGCTGAAGCTCTTGCAGGAGCAGTCGCCGCGCTCCTTCGAGGTTACGATTCCAGCCGTCTCGCATCTGGCGGACGAAATCAAGGTGCACGCGCAAGCCTGGAGCGTGAAACCGAGGATCGTCCTCGGCGAAGCCGCGAAATGGRCAGCCTTCCGTGAGGCCGATCTCGCCCTGGCGGCTTCGGGCACGGTAACCCTGGAACTTGGCCTCTCTGGCGTGCCTCTAGTCGTGGCCTACCGTGTGTCGAAGATCGAGGAAGTGCTGAAGTATCTCATCAAGGCGCCCTCGATCGTGCTGACCAATCTGGTGTTGGGGGAGAACGTCATCCCCGAACTGATTCAATGGGATTGTACGCCTGAGAAACTGAGGGATGCGATTCTGCCCCTCATGAGCGACAGCCCCGAAAGGCAGCGCCAGATCGCAGCCTTTGCCAAGCTCGATGAGCTGATGAGGATCGGCGACGAGGCGCCGAGCGAGCGCGCGGCACGGGTGGTGGCGGACTTACTCTCGTCCAGAGCTCACGCCTGAGGAAGACCCTCTCGTCATCCCCGGACTTGTTCCGGGGATCCACACTTTTACTTCCGACCTTTACCTTTATGCTGAGTGTGACGAGGACGATGGGGTGGCGATGAAGGCATGGATGGCCGCAACAAGTGCGGCCATGACGTCCCGCGTGCGAGTTAAAGAGAGCAAGAGCGCAGCAAAAAGGGGCCTTTCGGCCCCTTCTTTAATTTTGATCTTTTGCGAGATCACCCGCGCTGGGCGACCGTCACGTAGCTGCGCTCTGGCGAGCCCGTGTAGAGCTGGCGCGGGCGGCCGATGCGCTGGGACGGGTCTTCGATCATCTCGCTCCATTGAGCGATCCAGCCAACCGTGCGGGCGAGCGCGAAGAGCACCGTGAACATGGAGGTGGGGAAGCCCATCGCCTTCAGGGTGATGCCCGAATAGAAGTCGATGTTCGGATAGAGCTTCTTCTCGACGAAGTAATCGTCCTTCAGCGCGATCTGCTCGAGCTCCATGGCGACGTCGAGGAGCGGATCGTCCTTGATGCCGAGTTCGCTGAGCACTTCGTGCGTGGTCTTCTGCATGATGCGGGCACGCGGGTCGTAGTTCTTGTAGACCCGGTGACCGAAGCCCATGAGGCGGAACGGATCGTTCTTGTCC
>NZ_JBFUMH010000258.1:0-4950 GCF_054049475.1 Microvirga sp. P5_D2
CTTCATGGATCACACCCATATTTTCGCATCGAAGCTGGTCCCATCCCCTCGCTTTCCGCTCATCTATAATCGGAAGTTCGCCGCTAGCAAAAATCTGAATGCGAACATAAGTTTCAGAGACGATTTCCTCAGAAAGGAAGGATTGCTGCAGTATTATTGCAGGTTCAATCCCAGATACGCGACTGATGAGGTTGAGGAAGCAGCGGGCGATTTTGACTCGGGTTTTCTGCGCCCCGGCTCGTTGGAATTCATTTATGACGTCGGCCGAATCCTGGCCGACCCGGTGGGCGCCAGCGAATTTATCCTTGCGAAGCGCGATCTGCATTTCGCACTCCCTCCTTACTTCGAACTCGAGCATCGTCTCGAACAGGCGCCGAACCGCGACTCGCGTGTCGTGATCTCGGATCAGCGCGACGCCCTGCAGAGCCCGGTCGCGGATCTCGACTGGCGGCTGAACGAACATGATTATCGTTCCTTCAAGGCCGCGCACGACAAGCTGGCGACAGAGCTCTCCGCGCTCGGCCTGGGCCGCGTGCAGCTTGAGGAAATCACGCCGGAACTGGTCCGATCCAGAGTGCAGGGACATTACCATCAGATCGGCACCACCCGAATGAGCGACGAGCCGAAGGACGGTGTCGTCGACAGGGACTGCCGCGTTCACGGGGTGGGCAATCTCTACATTGGCGGCAGCTCTGTCTTTCCGACGGCGGGATACTCAGGTCCTACGATGATGATAATAGCCTTCGCGATGCGCATAGCGGATCATATCAAAGTTATGCGTGATGTTTGGCAATGATGGTCAGCTAGAGATGCTTAGATGCGCCATTCTCGTTGTGCTGTCTGTGTTCTTCCCTCCCCTCCCGGTAGCGATTACGAGGGGGGCTGGCATTCCGCTCGTCGTGAATCTCGCTATAGCGATCCTTGGGGTAACGGTGTTTTTTCTGCAATACGCCGGGCCAGGACTTCTGATCTATTTTGTCGCGATCGCACACAGCGCCTTCACGGCGATTTTCACGCGACAGATTGCAGGGCCGTCCATCCTATAGCCCCTGCATGGAAACGAAGCATGGCTCGCTTTCAACTTCTCGTCGGGCTGATGCTGATTTCAGTGGGGGTTTCGGCATGCAGTGATAGTTTCCCCGAACCAGACCCAGCCGCGGTCCAACGCGGTCGGCAACTCAGCGTCAACTGCACATCGTGCCATTCCCTAAAAGGGCATTTCCACGGCATTGGGCCGGTGCTGACGGGAATAGTTGGGCGGAAGGCCGGGTCGATGGAGGGGTACGGCTACTCACCAGCGATGAAGGCCAGAAATATCGTTTGGACACCTGACACCCTTGCAAGCTTCATTAAAAATCCGAGCGAATATGTGCCTGGGACCAAGATGGCTCTCGCCCCGATTTCGGAACAGGACGCAAGGGATATCGCCTCGTATTTGCAAACGGCCACACGGTAGCGTCCAATCGTACCTATCGCGTGCAGGCGCCGGTGCTCCGGCTGACCTTGGCCCGGATGTAAATCCCGACAAATCAAACCAAGTGTGCGCGTTCATGTATACTCCCGGGTTATAGGCGGCAGCCCCTCCGCCGTGGCACTGTCGGGCGAGTGCAGGATTCGAACTCTCGCAAAGGCTCTGCATGAGCATTCGCAAGAAGTTGATGGTGAGTTCGATCTGGTCGATCGCGGCGACCGGCGGGACATCGTTATCGAGCTTCGTCGTGTTCACTGTCCTGGCTCGTCTGCTCCATCCTGCAGAATTCGGCCTTGTTGCCTTCGTGGCGCTGTTCGTGGACTTGGCGCGAAGCGTGATGACGGGAGGGTTGCCGGAGGCCCTGATCCAGCGGCCTGCTTGGGACGACGCCGTGGCATCGACCGCGTTCTGGGCCAATCTCGCCTCGTCCGCCCTGCTCGCGGGCGCGATGGCAGTGGTCGGCTTGAGCCTGATCGGCTCAGGATCGGCGCTCATGGGGGAGGTTTTCATGGCGCTCGGCCTTTCTCTCGTGATCGATGGTGCGCGGAGCATTCACGAGGCGAAGCTGCGCCGCGACTTCGGCTATAAGGTTCTTGCAGTCCGGACGATCGTCGCTAGCCTTGTCAGCGGCGTGATCGGCATCGTCATGGCCTTCCAGGGCTTCGGCGTTTGGGCTCTCGTTGCGAACCGGCTCGCCTGGGCCCTGCTGCAGACCATCGTCATCTGGCGCGCGACGTTCTGGCAGCCGCGCCTGACGTTTTCCGGCACCGCGTTCCGCGAGATGTTCGGCTTCGGCATCCATCTGCTCGGCGCGCGCCTGCTCGGCCACCTCAATGGCCGCGTTCCTGAATTCGTGATCGGATTCTTCCTCGGAACCGGAGCCTTGGCGTTCTACCGCGTTGGTACACGAACCCTGAACTTCCTCGTTCAAAGCACGATCCAGCCACTCCAGACGACCGCTCTGTCGGCCCTGTCGCGGCTGCCCGATGCCCCCGCCATCAGCGACGGCTATATCCGCCTCACGCGGGCCACAGCGCTTGTTTCCTTCCCGGTCTTTCTCGGCGCGGCTGCGGTGGCGCCCGACTTCATTGTCGTCTGCTTCGGCGCGAAATGGGCCCCGAGCGCGCCGATCATGACGGCGCTGGCTCTCGTCGTGGCTCCGGCCACGCTGGTCTACTTCGCGGAACCCGCGTTGACGGCAGTCGGGCGCACGAAGCTTATCCTTGTTTCGTCCATTGCCCGGATCGTGTTCAGCGCACTCATTGCGCTAGCAACGGTGATGTTCGGATCAGTCGCGGTCGCTGCCGGCCAAACCGCCCGCGCCCATGCCACGGCTCCCGTGACCCTGCTGATGCTGAGCCGGGGCATCGGATTGCCGGTCAAGGATGCCCTTCGGAACCTTGTCGCGCCCTGCGGCTCCGCTCTCGCGATGGCGGCAGCGGTGGTCGCCCTGCGGCTCACGCTCCTGAGCGACTTCACGGCGCCGATACGCCTTTTGGTATCCGTCCTGACCGGTATCGTTCTTTATGTCGGGCTGTTGCTCATCCTGGCGCCGCGCTACACCTCGGATACGTTGCAGGAGCTTCTGCCGCTCCTGCCATCGTTCTTGCGAAACGGTTTGTCAAAATTGGTCAAGCGTCGGTGGACATAGGCCGGGCGGATCCGGAAGGCCAATCCAGCATGAACATCCGCCCAGCCGCGCCGGGCGGCACAGGAGGGATTCGATGTCAGCACCCACCTACCTCTCCTCTCGTCCGGCCACCCAGTCGGCAAGATCGCTTTCCTTGCGGGTTCGGCAGCGCGTGCAGCGCATGAGGCTCGCCACTATCTACCGCGTTCTCGCCAATTGCCTCTATGACGCCCGGCGGTACCTGCGCCATTCAGGCACCTTGCGGAGGAGCGATCACGAGGTCCACCACGCGCGGATTATGCGCGATGCCCACCGCCTCGAGAAGGGGCTGGCGCTTCCAAGGCCGGAACCGGGCTACGGGAGCGCGGTGGTGAAGCGACTGGTCCCGCTTCTGGCCTCCTATCGCTCGCGCTTCGGACAGAGCGGCATTACCGATCTCGCAAGCGCGGCGATCAAGGAGCACGCCGAGTTCAACGGCATCGATCCGCTCACAGACGACAAACTGAGCCATACGGTCAGCCAGGCCAGGTCCTACGAGCTTGGCGGTACGCAGACCGTGCTGCGCGCCGATGTGCACGCCCACGCCAAGCGGGATTTCTCCGGTTTCTTTGCTAACCGCCACAGCGTGCGCGTCTTTGACAGCGCTCCGGTCGACCAGGACACGATCAGGGCGGCCGTGACCATGGCGCTCAAAACCCCGTCCGTGTGCAATCGCCAGTCATGGCGGGTGCATATCCTGATGAGCGAGGAAACGAAGAAGCGCGCCTTGTCTTTCCAGAATGGCAACAGAGGCTTCGGCCACCTGGTACCGGTCGTCCTCATCGTCACCTCGGACCTCAGGAGCTTTCTTGAGCCGTTCGAGCGCTATCAGTGCTGGATCGACGGCGGGCTCTTCGCCATGTCGCTAAATTATGCATTTCACTCGCTCGGTCTCGGAGCATGCATGCTGAACTGGAGCGTCGACGCATCGGTTGATGCGGCCTTGCATCATGAGATTGGGATCCCCGCGCACGAAGCGATCATCACCTTCATGGCAGTCGGTCACCTGCCCGAGAAATTCAAGGTCGCGCGGTCATGCCGCCRCGAGATCGAGGACGTACTGACCTTCCACGAGTGACAGAGGCMGGCAAAGGGCCGGAAGTGCTAAATTAGAGCAGATTCATTTAGGTGAACTCGTATCCGCAGTTGCTGAGGTAGTTCTGGCACTCCTCGGCTGAGAAGTGATCGAGCAGCTCCCCGATCATCGACAGAGCGCCTCCTTGGTGTGGGCGGCCGCTTTGCGCAGCAGCGCCTTGAGCTTTGTAAATACCTGCTCGATCGGGTTTAGGTCGGGCGAGTACGGCGGCAGGTACAGTAGCTGGCGCCAGCAGCACGAATGGCTTCCTGGATCTCGCAACCTTGTGAGCTGCCAGGTTGTCGAGCACCACCACGTCTCCCGGCGAGAGTTCCGGGATCAGCACCTGCTCGACAGAGGCGCGGAATACCTCACCGGTCATCGGCCCATCCAGCCCCATCGGGGCGATCAGCCCACTGGCGCGCAAGCCGGCCACAAAGGTGGTGATCTTCCAGTGACCCCACGGCGTGGCATCGACCAGGCGTTTGCCCCTGGGGCAGCGCCCATAGCGGCGCACCATGTTGGTTGATGCGCCCGTCTCGTCCAGGAAGACAAAGCGGGCCGGATCCATAAAGCGCTGCCACACGCGCCAGTGTTTGCGTTCGCGCGCCACGTCCGCACGATCCTGCTCGGCGGCTCTCAGGCTCTTTTTATGCGTCAGGCCGGCTCGCCTGAGCCAGCGGCTAATGGTGGAGGTCGCGCCGATCATGATGCCGCGCTGGCGCAGTTCTGCTT
>NZ_JBFUMH010000259.1:0-4937 GCF_054049475.1 Microvirga sp. P5_D2
GGTTGTCTTCGCCCTGAATCACCCGCATCGCCGCGCGCGGTGCGAAGGACAGGAGGTAGCCTTTGCGGCTGCAGATCGAGCAATTGCACTCGATCACCTGATCAAGATCCGCTTCGACCTCGATCACCACCTTGCCGCAATGGCAAGAACCCTTGTGCAGCGTCATTCCTCAATCCCCCGATTGCCGCTCTCGTTAACCGAGCGCGGTCATGACCGTCACGATCAGGCCCGCGCCGATCACGGCCACGAACCTGTCGCCCATGGAGAGCGGTTCCACCCTCCCCTGGGCCGCCATCTGGCCGATAATCATATCCAGGATCAGGGAAACCGCAAACGGCCATGCCGCGGGCGGCACGGCCATCTGCTGCCATTCGGGGCGTTGCAGCATGACGAAACCGATCACGATGCCGGAGACCAGCACCGTACCGATGTAAAGTAGACGGCTTCTCGACAACGTCATGCGCGTGATCAAGCCTGGCTCACGGCCTTATTGCCGAGCGCCGCCTGTGCGGCGGCAAGGCGGGCAATCGGGACGCGATAAGGCGAGCAGGACACGTAGTCGAGGCCCGTCTCCTGGCAGAAGTGGATCGAAGCCGGATCGCCGCCGTGCTCGCCGCAGATGCCGAGCTTGATGTTAGGCCTGGTCTTCTTGCCGCGCTCGACCGCGAGCTTCACCAGTTCGCCCACGCCTTCCTGGTCTATGGTGACGAACGGATCGGCGGGCAGCAGGCCCTTCTGCGTGTACGGCCCCAGGAACGACGCCGCATCATCGCGCGAGATGCCGAGCGTGGTCTGCGTGAGATCGTTGGTGCCGAAGGAGAAGAACTCCGCCGATTCCGCGATCTCGCCCGCACGCAACGCCGCGCGCGGCAGCTCGATCATCGTGCCGACCTGATACTCGACCTTCACGCCGCTTTCCTTCGCAACGGCCTCGGCCATGGCGACGATGCGCTCCTTCACAAGGTCGAGTTCGGCCTTCGCCATGACGAGCGGCACCATGACCTCCGGCACCACCGGCTGGCCCGTGGTCTTGCCGGCTTCCACCGCCGCCTCGAAGATGGCGCGCGCCTGCATCTCGGCGATTTCCGGATAGGCCACCGCCAAGCGGCAACCGCGGAAGCCGAGCATCGGGTTGAACTCGTGCAGCTCCACCGCGCGGCGCTTCAGCTTCTCGACGGAAGTGTTCATCGCTTTCGCGACTTCCTGCATCTCTTCTTCCGAATGCGGCAGGAACTCATGCAGCGGTGGATCGAGCAGGCGGATCGTGACCGGCAAGCCGCTCATGATCGTGAACAGCTCGACGAAGTCCTTGCGCTGCATGGGGAGCAGTTTGCTGAGCGCCGCGCGACGTCCCGCCTCGTCATCGGCAAGGATCATCTCGCGCACTGCGACGATGCGGTCGCCTTCGAAGAACATGTGCTCCGTGCGGCAAAGCCCAATGCCTTCGGCACCGAAATTGCGCGCGGTCTTCGCATCGAGAGGCGTTTCCGCATTGGCGCGCACCTTCATGTGGCGCACCTTGTCGGCCCAGCCCATGAGGGTTGCGAACTCGCCCGACAATTCGGGCTCAAGCATTTTCACCTGGCCGAGCAGCACTTGGCCGTTCGAGCCGTCGATGGTGAGGACTTCGCCCTTAGCGAATGTCTGGCCCGCAATCGTCATGGTCTGCTTGGCGTAGTCCACGCGGATCGAGCCCGCGCCGGACACGCAGGGCTTGCCCATGCCGCGCGCGACCACCGCCGCGTGAGAGGTCATCCCACCGCGTGTGGTGAGAATACCCTCGGCCGCATGCATGCCGTGAATGTCCTCGGGCGAGGTTTCGACGCGCACGAGAATGACCTTGCGGCCCGCCTTCTTGGCGGCCTCCGCATCGTCGGAGTTGAACACGATCTCTCCGCTAGCCGCGCCTGGCGATGCGGGCAGTCCGGTCGCGATAATCTTGCGCTCGGCCTTCGGATCGATGGTGGGATGCAAGAGCTGGTCGAGGGCTGCGGGCTCGACGCGGGTCACCGCCTCTTCCTGCGTGATCAGGCCCTCGGAGGCGAGCTCCACGGCGATGCGCAGGGCCGCCTTCGCGGTGCGCTTTCCGTTGCGGGTCTGGAGCATCCAGAGCTTGCCCGTCTCTACCGTGAATTCCATGTCCTGCATGTCACGGTAATGTTTTTCGAGAATGCCGTAGATGCGCACGAGTTCGTTGTAGGCCTCGGGCATCTCGCCTTCCATCGAAGGCTTGTTGGAGCCCGATGCGATGCGTGCTTTCTCGGTGATGTCCTGCGGTGTGCGGATGCCGGCCACCACATCCTCGCCCTGCGCGTTGATGAGGAACTCGCCATAGAGTTCGCTCTCGCCGGTGGAGGGATTGCGGGTGAAGGCGACGCCGGTGGCGGAGGTCTCGCCCATGTTGCCGAACACCATGGCCTGCACGTTCACCGCCGTTCCCCAGCTCGCGGGGATGGCATGCAGCTCACGGTACTTGATGGCGCGGTTGTTCATCCAGGAGCCGAACACGGCGCCGATGGCGCCCCAGAGCTGCTCATGCGGCTCCTGCGGGAACGGCTTGCCGAGTTCCTTCTCGACCAACGCCTTGTAGCGCGGGATCAGGGACTTCCAATCGTCCGCCGTGAGATCCGTGTCGAGGGTATAGCCCCTGCGGTCCTTGAACTCGTCCAGCACTTCCTCGAAGTGATGGTGGGACAGGTCGAGCACCACATTGGAATACATGGTGATGAAGCGGCGATAGGAGTCGTAGGCGAAGCGCTCGTCGCCCGCGCCCTTGGCGAGAGCCTGAACGGTCACGTCGTTGAGGCCGAGATTGAGCACCGTGTCCATCATGCCCGGCATCGACGCGCGGGCGCCGGAGCGGACGGAGACGAGAAGCGGGTTTTCCGCATCGCCGAAGGTGCGGCCCGTCAGCTTGCCGATATAGGCCAGAGCGTTCTCGACCTGGGTTTTCAATTCCTGCGGATAGGAATTGCCGTGATCGTAATAATAGGTGCAGACTTCCGTGGTGATGGTGAAGCCCGGAGGAACCGGCAGTCCGAGATTGGACATTTCGGCAAGGTTCGCCCCCTTGCCACCGAGCAGGTTCTTCATTCCTGCCTGGCCTTCGGCCTTACCGTCACCGAAGGTGTAAACCCACTGCGTCATCGCTAGACCCCTTGGCTCAAAAAACGCCCTGCTGCAGCGCAGATGTTGGCTTGAAGCATATGGCACCAAAACGCAACCTGAACGGCCAAGGTTCCTAAGTTGCGTAAGGAGTAACCAATGGGGTCAAGATAGGGTAAGCGCCCTCTTCCATCTACGGCAGGAACACCATTCAGCAATAAAAATGGCCGGGACATGCCCGGCCATTTTTCAAATCCTGTAATCCCGTATCAGACGCGGTAGCGTCCGTTGCGTTTCACGTAGACCGTGGTGCCGGTGGGAACGCGCTCGTAGAGATCGACCACGTCCTCGTTGRGCATGCGCACGCAGCCTGAGGAGACCTGATCGCCGATGCTCCAGGGCTCGTTGGTGCCGTGAATGCGGAACAGGATGTCCTGGCCGTTCTGGTAGAGATAGAGCGCGCGGGCGCCGAGCGGATTGTCGAGACCGGCCTCGCGGTGCTCCGGCAGGTTGGGGTTGATACCCTTCATGGTGCTGGTAGGACGCCAGGACGGCCACACGCCCTTGCGGCCGACGGAGGCCACACCCTTCCAAGAGAAGCCCTGCTTGCCGACGCCGACGCCGTAGCGAATCGCCTTCTTGTCTGGCTGCACGAGGTAGAGCATGCGCTCGTCGATATCGACCACGATGGAGCCGGGCTTTTCGGAGCCTTCATAAGTAACGGTCTGCTTGGCGTATTTCGCCTCCATCAGCCTGCGGTCGACCAGCGGCACGTCGAACGGCTTGTCGGGCATGGAGCCGATATACCAAGCGGCATCCTCATCGACCGCGGCCTGGACGGTCGGGGCGGGCTGCTGGGCGGTTTGGCAGGCGGCGAGAGAAGCGCTCAAGAGAGCGCCGAGAAGCAGGCGACGGATCATCGTGAATCTACCAAGTAAGGTGTTGCCGCCTACCTAGAACCATGAGGGGCCTTTGGCTGTGCCCCCCATGCAACACCTTAATGGGAATTAACTCTATTACCCTTCGATCCGGGAGAAATCCGCCACCGTGCGGGTCGCCTCACGGATATCGTTGAGAAGCCGCAAGCGGTTGGCGCGAAGGGCCGGATCTTCCGCATTCACAGTCACCTTGTCGAAAAACGCATCGACAGGCTGGCGCAGGCGCGACAAAGCGCGCATCGCCCCCTCGAAATCCTCCGATCCGACCGCCTCTCGCGCTTCGTCCTTCGCCCCGTGGAGAACGACGGCCAGCGCCTTCTCCTCGATCAGACCTTGGCTGTTCACGATTTCGAGATCGGGAGCCTCGTTATAGGACCGCCCATCCTTCTTCTCCTCGATGCGCAGGATGTTCGCCGCGCGGCGATAACCGGCGAGCAGATTCGCGCCATCCTCGGTATCGAGGAAGCGTCCGAGCGCCTCCACGCGGCGGACGGCCGAGAGGAGATCGTCCTGCCCTTCGAGCGCGAATACGGCGTCGATAAGATCATGACGCGCGCCCTGATCGCGGAGATACACCTTCAAGCGGTCGGCGAAGAAGGCGAGGAGATCGAGCGCGCGCGCATACATGATCCGCGCCAGCTTCTCGGCATTCGCCAAGTGCCGTTCCCGGAAAATAAATTCCAGGTCTGGAATGGTGGGGTGCGCAACGATCGAGGCGAAAGCACTATCCTCGATAGCTTCGACGAGTTTTTTGACCTTCAGGAAGTCCTCGAAGAGAGCATCCTTCGCATCTCGTGCAAATGGCTTCGCGAGCAGAGAAATCAGCGGAAGCTTGATATTGTTTTCAAGCACCAACCTAATCACGCCCAAAGCCGCACGACGCAGCGCGTAAGG
>NZ_JBFUMH010000260.1:0-4693 GCF_054049475.1 Microvirga sp. P5_D2
AGCATTGGTGGAGCGGCGGAACCTGGATGCGGGCTGACGCAGAGCCGCCGACGCGCCCGAGCGGTTTCCAGGTGCTCGCGCGCAGGTGGGTTGTCGAGCGGACCATCGGTTGGCTCACCACCAACCGGCGGCTCGCCAAGGACTACGAACGCCTGATCGAGACCGGCGAGATGCTGCTCTATCTCGCCATGAGCCGCATCCTGCTGCGCCGCCTCACGCGAAAGGAAAGATAATTGCTCACCAGCCTCTCAGATCCAGTCTCGGGATCCATCATACACCTCTCCAAGGCGAAGCGGGTTTGAGCTGGATCAAAGCAGGCGCCCAGATGCGGTGGTAAAGTTCCAATCGCTTGCAGAAGGCTTTGGCCATGCACACTCCCACCGATATCCCAGTGACATCATCCAAGAACTGGCGGACGGTTCTGGTCGGCACGCCACTGGGCTGGGTCGTCACGCTCGCGCTGGCCGCACTCGGCGTCTACCTTTTCGCGAACTACACGGGCCACATCATCACCGCCCTCCCCTACCTGCTGCTGTTGGCCTGTCCGCTGATGCACCTGTTCATGCACGGAGGCCACGGCCACCATCATGGACGACGCGAGTGACCGACGTAGCCCGAGAGGCCGCGGCCGTCCTCGGCATCGCGGCCGCCAGCGCCCTCGGCCGCAGGACGTGATCTGATCGAGTCCGTCGCATCTGAAACTGAAAGCGGACCCGGTCATTTCCCGATCCTGGAAGTCGGGTCCAGCAAGGAGAGCCTGCCATGAAGACACCCCTTCTCGTCACCGCCCTGATCGCCCTCGCCGGAGCCATTCCGGCCCAGGCGCAACCTCAGGCAGCGCCCGCTCAATCCGGGACGCCAACGCCCATGGGCCAGATGAGGCAAGGCATGCCCCAAGGCCGCATGGAGATGATGCAGGGCGGCATGAGGGGCGGACCCGGCAGAGGCACGATGAGCCGGTTCTCTCCCGAGGACATGAGCGCCTTCGTCGACGCCCAGATCGCGGCGGTCCATGCCGGGCTGAAGCTGTCGGCCGAGCAGGAGAAGCTGTGGCCTCCGGTCGAAGCCGCGATCCGCAACCTCGCCACGCTTCACCTCGGCCATATGCAGGCCATGCGCCAGAGCCAGGGTGCGATGGCCGGGGACCGCGTCGCCATGATCCGCAGCATGGCGGATCGCATGAGCCAGGGAGCGGACGCCCTGCGCAAGCTCGCCGATGCGGCGGCCCCGCTCTATGCCACCCTCGACGGGGGCCAGAAGCGGCGGTTGGAGGCCCTCGCGCCCATGGGACCCCGCGGCATCCTGGGACCGGGCGGGAGGATGGGCTACGGCGGAGCCATGATGCGCGGCGGGGCCGGCGATGACGGCGAGGACGACCGCTGAGGGAGCGATGGCAGGGTCCAGCGACTCCCCGGGCCGGGAACGGCTGCAACCGCGAGCCTCCTCCCGGCCCTGTTCCTCGCGGTCAACGCAGCGATCCTCAATGAAGGTACTTCGCCCTGAGCTCGTGCAGCATGCGATGGAGCTCCTCGTGCCGTCCGTGCCCGATCACCTCGTCCTCGTGCCTGTCGAAGGCGCGACGGAGCGACTCCAACTCACCTTCGCCGAGAGCCTGCTCGGCCGCAGGGAACAGGATCCCGTTCTCCTTCTCGATGTGAGCTCTGAGGTGGTGTGAATAGGCCTTTGCGGCCGCAGAGAATGGTTCGGGCTGGAGCACCGGGTGGCTTGCCTCCTCCATCGTCCTGATGAGCGCTCGTCCTTCCTCGTGCTCGGACAGCAGCGCGGGAACGGATGACTCCTGTTCCGATGCTCCCGCCTGGGCCAGGTCAGGAAACAGCATCCCCTCCTCCTTGCCGTGGTGGCACTTGTCCACGAACTCCTTCAGGAAGCTGATGAATGACGTAATGTCACCGCTTGAGGCGGTGCCCTGCCGTCCTGCTGCTTCGATGCGGTCGAGGATGTCCAAGGCGGAGAGGATCGCCTCACGATCGTGCCTGAGGTCGTCGATGGCCTGGCTCATGGTCTTCTCCCGTGAGTGCGACGGGTGGCTGGTGGGCATCTGCGGGAAGGGGGAGAAATGCCCGCTTTCCGCTTTCGCGGCCGCAGCGGTGTCGTCGGACAGGGATCCCATCAGTGTCCCAGCGGCTTCCAGCCCGGGTGGTCGAAGTGCTCACCATAGGCGTTCAGGGCCTGAATGATGGCCACGGCGCCCTGCTCCTGGCCGCCCGTTCCCTTCATGAGATTGATACTGTCCAGGACCTGGGTCAACGCGACATGGAGCTGGAGATCGGCCTCCTCGGGCAGCTTGCAATTTGCCACCACGTAGTCGACCTGCTCTTGGACCGTGTCACCGAGCGCCGAGAACTCGGCCGCACTGAACCGCCCTGCGTGGATCGGTGGAAGCGCGGCGTCGAGCGCATCGCGGATCCGGTCCATCCCGGTCCGCAGGGCCTCGTCCGTGCTCCATTTCTGCCCGTTGTTGAGGGTCAGCTCGACGATGGACGCACCGTGGCTCTCGTGCCCCTGCGGGGCGGCCGCGAGGACAACCCCGGAAAAGCCCGTCGTCAGGCCGAGCGCGATGATGGCGCCTGCGAGGGTTTTGATCGTGAACATGACCAGCTCTCCTGTTTCCTGATCCTGTGGTGTCGTTTGGTTTTCCGTTCAGCGAAGGCGGGCCTGGACGAGTTCGCCCGTGGCCTGCGCGTAGACAGCCTTGATCGGGAAGCCGCTGTCGTTCACGGCCCGGACTTCGTAGCAGCCATCTTCGGCCTTGATCCGGTCGACCCGGTAGCCAAGGTCTTTAAGTCCCTTGCTCACCTCGCTTGCGGCGACGATGCGGCCATCTGCGTTCGGAACGCAGCGGCGGTCCGGGCTATCCGCCAGGGCTGGAATTGCGAGTCCTGTTGCGAGAAGGGCCGTCGTCATGATGATCGTGCGCATGTCGGTCTCCTGTTTTCCTGATCCGAACGGCGTGTCCGGATCGATGGGGATGACATTAGCGGCGTGCCGCTTTCGGCCTCCTGTTGATCCATGTCAGCGAAATGTCAGGTGCGCGGGAGCATTCTCGCCCCATGAGCAAGACCCGCCGCGTCATGATCGTCCTCGGCCTCACCGCAGTCCTGCTGCCGCCTGCCGCCCTGGCGGCCCGCGAGCGCGACTATGACCAGGCCCGTCGTGCCGTCGAGCGGGGCGAGGCACTGGCGCTGGCAGAGATCCTGACGCGGGTACGCTCGGACCTCGGCGGCGAGGTCGTCGGCGTGGAGTTCGAGCGCAAGCGCGAGCGCTGGGTCTACGAGTTCAAGGTGATCGATCCGGCCGGGCGCCTGTGGGAGGTGTACGTCGACGCCGCCACGGCCGCGATCCTCAAGCGGGAGGGCCACTGATGCGCATTCTGCTCGTCGAGGACGATCCCCGCATCGCCCGCAAGGTGGAGGCTGTTCTGGCGGACGCAGGCTATGCCGTCGATCATGTCCAGGATGGCGAGGAAGCCTGGTTCCGTGGCGACACCGAGGACTACGATCTCGCCGTGATCGATCTCGGCCTGCCGAAGATGGACGGCCTCACCGTGCTCAGGAAGTGGCGCGCGGCCGGGCGCGACCTGCCGGTGCTGATCCTCACCGCGCGTGGCGCTTGGGCGGAGCGCGTCGAGGGCATCGATGCCGGTGCCGACGACTACCTCGCCAAGCCGTTCGCCATGGAGGAACTGCTGGCCCGCGTGCGCGCCCTCCTGCGCCGGGCCGCCGGCCGAGCCGCACCCGTCTTCGTCTCGGGTCCGGTCGTGCTCGACACCCGCAAGATGCGGGTCACGGTCGACGACGTGCCGCTCAGCCTCTCGCCACTCGAATACCGCTGCCTGAGCTATCTCATGCACCATGCCGGGCGGGTGATCCCGCCGACGGAACTGATGGAGCACCTCTACGCGCACGACCATGACCGCGACCCGAACGCGCTGGAAGTGCTCGTGGGTCGCCTGCGCCGCAAGCTCGGTGTCGATCTGATCGAGACCCGCCGCGGTTTCGGCTACCTCGTGCCGGAACCCGCTTCATCATGAGGCAGGGATCGCTCAGGCTGCGCCTTCTCGCCGCCGGGGCGGCCTCTATCCTCGTTGCTCTGGCAATGGCCGGCTTCGGCCTGCTGCTGCTGTTCGAGCGGCACGTGGAGCGGCGCATGGCGGCCGAGCTGGGCTCGCATCTCAACCAGCTTGTGAGCAGCCTCGCTCAGACTGCGGATGGCGCGCTCGGCGTCGGCGTGCCACCAGCCGAGCCGCGGTTCGTCCAACCCTTGAGCGGGCTCTACTGGCAGATTGCAGACGAGGGAACCAACACCGTGCTGCGGTCGCGCTCGCTTTGGGACGCAACATTGTCACTGCCGCCCGACCTTCCGGCAGCCGGAGAGGTCCACCAGCATACGATCCCGGGTCCGGGTGGCGTCTCCCTGCTGGCGATTGAGCGCCGGATCGCCACGCCGGCAAGCCTCGGGAGCAGGACGATCCGCGCCGTGGTGGCCGTGGACCGCGCAGAGGTCCATGCCGCAGGCTTGGCGTTCGCGTCCGATCTCGTCCCTTCCCTGGCCCTTCTCGCAGCCGCCCTGATTACCGCCGCGTGGATCCAGGTCAGTGTCGGCCTGCGTCCGCTCGATGCCGTGCGCCGCCGTCTCGCGCAGGTCCGTTCCGGCGAGACGTCCCGCCTGGGCG
>NZ_JBFUMH010000261.1:0-4636 GCF_054049475.1 Microvirga sp. P5_D2
CGATTACACCGACGCCTATGCCAAGGAATGCACCGCGACGAACTGAGCGCAGGCACGTCCCCAATCTCGATCCATCCCGGCATTGCCCGGGATGGATCAGACGAAATGACCGTTCTCGGAAAGCCTGCGGGCCATGGCCCGCTTGATGGAAGCCTCATGCCGGCGAAGCACCAATGACCGCCACACTTCTGTTCATCCAGGCTTTGAACGGCCTGCAGTTCGGACTCATCCTGTTCCTGATTGCGGCAGGGCTCACGCTGGTCTTCGGCGTGATGGACTTCATCAACCTCGCCCATGGCGTCCAGTACATGGTGGGTGCCTATCTCGTCGCCGCCTTCAGCGCGTGGACAGGCAGCTTCGGATGGGGGTTGCTGCTCGCCCTGCCGACGGCGCTGGCCTTCGGATTGCTTCTCGAAGCTCTGGTCTTTCGTCATCTCTATGATCGCGACCATCTCGATCAGGTTCTCGCGACTTTCGGCATCATCCTCTTTTTGAACCAAGGCGTGAAGTTTGTCTGGGGTGCGGCACCGCTCAGCGTGCCGGTTCCCGATCTTCTGTCCGGCTCCATCGAGATCGCGCCTGGCCTTCTCTACCCGGTCTATCGTCTCGCCATCATCGTTGCGGGTCTCGCGGTCGCCGGCCTGCTTTACGTACTCGTCAGCCACACGCGCATCGGCATGCTGGTACGGGCCGGCGCGAGCAATGCGCAGATGGTGTCGGCGCTCGGCGTGAACATCAAGCGCCTGTTCATGGTCGTGTTCGGCTTCGGCGCCATGCTGGCGGGTTTCGCCGGGGCAATGGTCGCTCCGATCCTCTCCGTAGAAYCCGGCATGGGCGACAACATCCTCATCCTCGCTTTCGTCGTGATCGTGATCGGCGGCATCGGCTCCATCCGAGGCGCGTTTCTTGCGGCACTTCTGATCGGCCTCGTCGATACGCTTGGGCGCTCCTTTGCGCCGAACCTGCTCAGGATCGTGCTCGACCCTTCCGCCGCTAGTCAGACCGGCCGCGCGATTGCGCCGATGCTGATCTACATCTTCATGGCCGCGGTGCTGTTCTTCCGCCCTTCCGGCCTCTTTCCCGTCAAGCGCTAGGGCCGATTGATGGCAGAGCTCGCTCAGATGCAAACCACCTTGGCGCCGACCACGTTCAACAGAACGCTTCTCATCCCCATTGTCCTGTTCGCCGCTTTCGCGGCAGCACCGCTGTTGGCCTCTGTGTCCGGCGCGGAAGGCTATGTTCTTTCCCTGCTCACCCGGGTCATGATCTTCGGCATCGCTGCCCTGTCGCTCGATCTCATCCTGGGCTATGGCGCCTTGGTGAGCTTCGGACATGCAGCCTTTCTCGGCATCGGCGGCTATGCCGTCGGCATCCTGACGAGCCATGGCTTCGAGGATGCGTTGATCCAGATTCCCGTGGCCCTGGCGGCATCCGCTGTATTCGCTCTCGTGACAGGCGCGATCTCGCTTCGCACCAAGGGCGTCTATTTCATCATGATCACCCTGGCCTTCGGGCAGATGCTCTTCTTTCTCGCCACCTCCCTCGCGGCTTATGGCGGCGACGACGGGTTGACCCTGACCTCCCGCTCACTTCTGGCGGGCTCGGACATCCTCGAAGGCGATCTGGCCTTCTATGTTTTCACTCTGCTCTGCCTCGTCGGAACCTACGTCCTATCTCGCTCCGTCGTCGCATCGCGCTTCGGGCGCGTTCTGAGAGGCACGAAGGAAAACTCCGTGCGCATGGAGGCAATCGGCTACCAGCCGTTCCGCTATCAGCTGACGGCTTACGTGATCAGCGGCATGCTGGCAGGCCTCGCCGGGTTCCTGCTGGCCAATCAGGCCGAGTTCGTAAGCCCTGCCTACATGACATGGCAGCGGTCGGGCGAATTGATCTTCATGGTAGTTCTGGGTGGCCTCGGCTCTCTGCATGGAGCAGTTATCGGCGCGGCTGCTTTCCTGCTTCTTGAGGAATTCCTCCCAGAGATCCTGCACAACGCGGCATTCTTCCTGAGCGACGACGTGCGCTATCGCTTGGCCGAAAACTGGAAGATGGTATTCGGCCCCCTTCTGATCCTCATCGTGCTGTTCGCCCGTGGCGGCATCATGGGCATGCTGCGGAGGACCGATCATGGCTGAACCGCTGCTTCAACTCCGCAGCCTGAAGAAGACCTATGGCGCTCTCACCGTCACCGACGATGTCAGCCTCGCCATCAGGTCAGGCGAGTCGCATGCGATCATCGGCCCCAACGGTGCCGGCAAGACAACGCTGATCCACCAGATCTCCGGCACCCTGGCATCCGACTCCGGACAGATTACATTCAATGGCGAGGATGTGACGAAATTGCCGATGGCGCAGCGCGTCAGGCGAGGCCTCGCACGCTCGTTCCAGATCACATCCATTCTCCCCGGCTTTTCCGCCCTGGAGAATGTCGCGCTTGCCATCCAGGCCCGCTCCGGGTCAAGCTTCCGCTTCTTCGGCAGTGCATCCCACGAGAAGGCCCTGAACGAGCCAGCCATGGAATGTCTCACGCAAGTGGGGCTTGGCGCGAGAGCGCACATTCCGGCGGGTCTCCTTTCACACGGCGAGAAGCGGCAGCTCGAACTTTCCATTGCCCTCGCGACCGGCCCAAAGCTTCTTCTCCTCGACGAACCTCTGGCCGGAACCGGCCACGATGAATCCCAGCGTGTGGTAGAGACGCTGAAACGTCTCAAGGACCGCCTCACGATCATCCTGATCGAGCATGACATGGACGCGGTGTTCTCGCTTGCAGACCGTGTCAGCGTCCTCGTCTATGGCCGCATGATCGCAACCGACACGCCGGATCGGATCAGGGCCAATGCCGAGGTGCGCTCTGCTTATCTCGGCGAAGAGGAGATGGCCTGATGCTTTCGGTTCGCCAGTTGCAGGCCGGATATGGAGCCGCCCAGGTCCTGTTCGATGTGTCGCTCGAGATCGGTGCCGGCGAAGTCGTGACGCTTCTCGGGCGCAATGGCATGGGCAAGACGACAACCATCCGTTCCATTATGGGCCTCTTGCGTCCGCGCGGTGGCGAAGTGCGCTTCGACGGGGCTGTGGTGACGGGTTTGGCCCCTTACAAAGTCGCCAAGAGTGGGATTGGTCTCGTTCCCGAAGGACGCCAGATCTTCCCGACGCTGACAGTCGAGGAAAACCTGATCGCGACCGCTGCCGACCGGACGGGCTCGCACCGCTGGACGCTCGACGCCATCTACGGCCTCTTCCCGCGCCTCAAGGAGCGACGCGGCAATCTCGGCACGCAGCTATCCGGTGGCGAGCAACAGATGCTGGCGATCGGGCGGGCGCTCATGACCAATCCGAAACTGCTGATCCTCGATGAGGCCACAGAGGGCCTTGCTCCCTTGATCCGTACGGAGATCTGGACTTGCCTGAAGCGGCTGAAGGCGGAGCACCAGTCCATTCTTGTGATCGACAAGAACATTACTGCTCTTGCAAGCTTTGCGGATCGCCATGTGATCATCGAGAAGGGGCGCTCGGTTTGGACGGGCACGAGCGCCGAGCTCCTGGCGGATCACTCGATCAAGGACCGTTATCTCCACGTCTAGCGGAGGCTTTCGCATCATGAGCAACGAGACCATTGATCTCGAAGCCGAGTACAACAACCGCGCCCGCGTGCCCGAGCACTCCACGCATATTGCGGGCTGGCAGAAGGACGCTGCGGCCTATCGCCGGAATGCGCATTGCGAGTTGGATCTGGCGTATGGCGATGGCGAGCGCCATCGTATCGATGTCTTCCACCCCACAAATGAAAGCACCGATAGGCCGACCATCCTCTTCATCCATGGCGGATACTGGCAGTCGCTCGACAAATCGTATTTCAGCCATCTCGCGCGAGGAGCGAACGAGCGGGGGTACAGTGTGGCGATCCCGAGCTACGATCTTGCGCCGGCTGCATCCCTTTCCCAGATCATCGCCTGCATCGAAAGTGCCGCGAATTTCGTGATGAAGCGTACAGGCCGTGCGCTTGTCGCAACAGGCCACTCTGCGGGCGGCCATCTCTCGGCCTGCCTGATGGCGAAGCCTGAGGCATTGATGAGACCCATCAAAGYAGCGATGCCGATCTCAGGCCTCTTCGAGCTTGCTCCGCTGGTCCCGACCTCCATCAACAAGGCGCTTGGCCTCTCCGTTGAAGAAGCACATCGCTTGAGCCCGCTCGATTGGATGCCCCCCGCCGGCGGTCACCTTGCCGCGATTGTCGGCGGTGCCGAGAGCAGCGAGTTTCTGCGCCAGTCGCGTCGTATCGCCGATCGATGGAGCCATGCGGGTGTCGCGACCCGTTACTATGAAGTATCAGGTGCCCATCATTTCGATGTTCTCACCGGGCTCGCAGACCCTGCCGACCCGCTCGTCGAGATCCTCAGCCAATTGGCGGCCCACGCCTAGAGCATTTTCCGGCGAAGTGGATCCGGTTCACCGTTAAAAGATGCGGCAAACCAGAAAGAGAGCTGATCCCACGCATGTGGAGACAGCTCTAGAGCATCGGACTGGAAATTAGACTCCTGGGCTTCTGCGCGGACCGAGGTTGTGATTCACTGCCTGGAACGGGAGGTGGATCATGGGTCACTGCTATTCTCTCGACCTCCGGGTGCGGGTCGCAGCC
>NZ_JBFUMH010000262.1:0-4563 GCF_054049475.1 Microvirga sp. P5_D2
GAACTCACCCTTCGGCGCTTCTACGGCGACGTATACCTCGCCCGCGGGGACGTGGAAGCCTTCCGTGTAAAGCTTGAAGTGATGGATCAGCGCTTCCATGGAGCGCTTCATGTCCTTGCGCGAGGGCGGGGCCACCTTGCCGTCGAGCGTGTTGACAGGTCCCTGACCGTCCGGAGCGCGCAGCTTGTCGAGGCACTGGCGCATGATGCGCACGGACTGGCGCATCTCTTCCATCCGGATGACCTGCCGGTCGTAGTTGTCGCCGTTCTTGCCCACGGGGATGTCGAAATCCATCTCCTCGTAGAGCGAGTACGGCTGCGACTTGCGCAGGTCCCACGGAACGCCGCAGCTGCGGACGATGGCGCCGGAGAAGCCCCACTCCCAGCATTCGTCGAGGGTCAGAATGCCGATATCGACGTTGCGCTGCTTGAAGATTCGGCTGCCCATGACGAGCGTGTCGAGATCGTCCAGAACCTTCAGGAACGGATCGCAGAAGGCCTCGATGTCGTCGATCAACTCAGGCTGGATGTCCATGCTCACGCCGCCCGGTCGGAAGTAATTGGCGTGCATGCGCGAACCGGAGATGCGCTCGTAGAAGATCATCAGCTTCTCGCGCTCCTCGAAACCCCAGAGCGGCGGCGTAAGAGCGCCGACGTCCATGGCTTGCGTGGTCACGTTGAGAAGATGCGAGAGCAGGCGCCCGATCTCGGAATAGAGAACGCGGATCAGTTCGGCGCGGCGCGGCACCTCGATTCCGAGGAGCTTTTCCGTCGCCATGCAGAAGGCATGTTCCTGGTTCATCGGCGCGACGTAATCGAGCCGGTCGAAATAGGGGTTCGCCTGAACGTAGGTCTTGTACTCGATCAGCTTCTCGGTGCCGCGATGAAGCAGGCCGATATGCGGATCGACGCGCTCGACGATCTCGCCGTCGAGTTCCAGCACGAGGCGCAGCACGCCGTGCGCAGCCGGATGCTGCGGACCGAAGTTGATGGTGAAATTGCGGATATTATGCTCGCCCATGGGTCGCCCTTTCCGCCTTAAGCCTTGGCCTTCTCGTCGCCGGGCAGCACGTAATCCGTGCCTTCCCAGGGCGAGAGGAAGTCGAAGTTGCGGAATTCCTGATTGAGCTTCACGGGCTCGTAGACCACGCGGCCCTGGCCTTCGTCGTAGCGAACCTCGACATAGCCGGTGAGCGGGAAGTCCTTACGCAGCGGATGTCCCTCGAAGCCGTAATCGGTCAGGAGGCGGCGCAGGTCCGGGTGGCCCGAGAACAGGATGCCATAAAGGTCATAGGCCTCGCGCTCGAACCAGTTTGCGGCCGGGAACACGCCGATGAGCGAGGGGACCGGAGTCACCTCGTCCGTCTGCGCTTTCACGCGGATGCGGGTGTTATGGTACGGCGACAGCAGGTGGTACACCACGTCGAAGCGCTGCTCGCGGGCCGGATAATCGGCCCCGCAGATATCGATGAAGCAGACGAAACGGCACTGCTGGTCGTCGCGCAGGAAGGTGATTACCCGCACGATATCGTCCCGGCGGGCGACCATCGTCAGCTCGCCATAGGCGATGGCGCGATCTTCGATCGCCTCGCCGAGGGACGAGGCGATGTAATCGCTCAGGACTTGGAGGTCAGCACTCATGAAATGACCTTTGCTCAGCGCTCGATTGTACCCGTGCGGCGGATCTTCTTCTGGAGAAGCAGCACGCCGTAGAGGAGCGCTTCAGCCGTCGGAGGGCAGCCAGGCACATAGATGTCCACAGGAACGACCCGGTCGCAGCCACGAACGACCGCGTAGGAATAGTGATAGTAGCCGCCGCCATTGGCGCAGGAGCCCATGGAGATGACATAGCGCGGCTCGGGCATCTGGTCGTAGACCTTGCGCAGAGCCGGCGCCATCTTGTTGGTCAGCGTGCCGGCGACGATCATCACGTCCGACTGGCGCGGCGAGGCGCGGGGCGCGAAGCCGAAGCGCTCGACGTCGTAGCGGGGCATGGAGAGCTGCATCATCTCGACGGCGCAGCAGGCCAGACCGAAGGTCATCCACATGAGCGAGCCGGTGCGCGCCCACGTGATGAGATCCTCGGTCGAGGTGACGAGGAAGCCCTTGTCGGACAGCTCGTCCTTGATCGAAACGAAATAGGGGTCCGTGGAGCCGACCGGCTCGCCCGTGTTCGGGTCGATGATCCCACGGGGGGCGGGAGCCACCAGGGTCGAGGAGTTATCGGTGATCAATCCCATTCCAGGGCTCCCTTCTTCCACTCATAGACGAAGCCGACGGTCAGGACGCCGAGGAAGATCATCATCGAAATAAAGCCGAACCAGCCCAAGTTCCCGAACGTGATCGCCCAGGGGAACAGGAACGCCACCTCGAGGTCGAAGATGATGAAGAGAATGGCGACCAGATAGAAGCGCACGTCGAACTTCATGCGTGCGTCATCGAAGGCATTGAACCCGCACTCGTAGGCGGAAAGCTTCTCCGAGTCGGGCTTGCTGTAGGCAACCAGGAACGGCGCCACGAGCAGCGCCACCCCGATCAGGAGCGACACGCCGATGAAGATTACGAGAGGCAGGTAGTCGGCGAGGAGATTCGTCATACGACACCCAGAAGGAACGAAGCGCGGCCGGAAGGTCGGCGACATGCCACGCATTTAAGCCACAGAAAGGCCCAAATAAAGGTCCTGCGACAAACGGCGGTTTATGCGGGGAGGCTTATCTGAGATCCCCTTCCCTGACAAGTGTTTGCACTGCCGCAAAAAGAATCATTCCAAACTAAGATGTGGCCTTCTCTGCAGCCTGTGCAGCCCGGCGATTGGCCCTTCTCTGAGCGTGATTTGCGGCAGGTGCTTCCTTGGCCCGCGCTTCGCACTTGGCCCGGATCTCATCAAGCTCTTCCAGGGTAAGGTGTTCGATGCCGATGAACGTGTTTTGCCCGGCACCGGCACGGATCAATTCATCAAGCTTGGCTTGAATCGCTGCACCGTCCCGATTCTGAGTGTTCTGGATCAGAAAAACCATCAGAAAGGTCACGATGGTCGTCCCTGTATTCACAATGAGCTGCCAAGTGTCGGAAAATCGGAAGAACGGGCCGGTAATTGCCCAGACCACGATGATGGCGATGCATAAAGCAAAGGTTACAGGCCTTCCGGTGACCTGCGCTACCCAGCTGGAAAATCGGGAGAAAAGCTTGGACGGAGTCATTGCGGGACGCCTTACTGTGCGTCACGCGCATTCGAGCCACGCCCGACGCTTCCAACAAAGGAAAATGCGCCGGACCGCAAAAAGGTGCCACGCTTCGCCTGCGGCGAAATCAGCGCCCAACCGCAGCGTCTCGATTAAATATGAGGATTTTCTTGGATAAGTGGCGCGGGCGACGGGGCTCGAACCCGCGACCTCCGGCGTGACAGGCCGGCACTCTAACCGACTGAGCTACGCCCGCGCATCGGACCGCCGAAGCGGTGAGTGGGTGGGGTTTAAGCGGCACCCCGACCCCTGTCAAGCGTTCCGTGCAACCATTTTCACGCCTGTCCCGAAAACGTTCACGATCCCCCTGAAACGGGCGGTCGAAGGGCATCGAGCCGGGCGTTCCGCCTCAGCTCATTCAGGGGAGACTGGCTCGACCGGCACATTCAGGGAACGAAGCACCCGGTCGCATTCGAGCAGGTCGTCGAGCGCGCCCTGAAGCTTTTGCAGGGCATCCTCGGAAAAGGCATGGGCTGGAATGCCGTCATCCGCTGCCTCATCTAGCGAGGTCGCCTGATCGTCCTCCTCGTCCTGAGGAAGCTCCCGAGCGTCATTGCGCGGCGCGGCCACGCTTTCCTCGCCCCGGCCCACGGCCTGGACGAAGCGCACGCCCTCCTCCTTGAGGATTCGCTGCACGCCCTTGATCGTATAGCCTTCGCCGTAGAGGAGTTGCCGTATGCCCTTGAGCAGATCCACATCGTCCGGGCGGTAATAGCGCCGCCCGCCGCCGCGCTTCAGCGGCTTGATATGGTTGAAGCGGGTCTCCCAGAACCGCAGGACGTGCTGCGGCAGGTCGAGGTCCTCAGCCACTTCGCTGATGGTGCGGAACGCGTCAGGGCTCTTGTCCAAGGCGCCGCCTGTCATCGCGCGACTAGTCCTCGCCCTCGATGATCTCGCCGTTGATATAGGCCTTGAGCACGTTGGATGGTTTGAACACCATGACCCGGCGCGGGTCGATGGGGACTTCGACGCCGGTCTTCGGGTTGCGGCCGACGCGCTCGCCCTTGCTGCGCACGACGAAAGAGCCGAACGACGACAGCTTCACGGTCTCGCCCGCGGCAAGGCTGTCGCAGATCTCGGCTAGGACCCGTTCCACCAGTTCCGCCGATTCGGTCCGCGACAGACCGACCTTCTGGTAAACGGCCTCGCTCAGGTCCGCCCTCGTCACAGTTTTGCCAGCCATTGAGCTCCCCGAACAGAATGAGTTCTTTGGTCTTTCAAGCGCTTAAGACGCTATGCAGATGGCTCCGTATGGGCAACCTTACAGGCAACGTCAAGGAATTCCACATAGGCCAGATGGTCTAGTGTGACGGATCCAAAGG
>NZ_JBFUMH010000263.1:0-4533 GCF_054049475.1 Microvirga sp. P5_D2
GGCGCGGTTGGCGTGGGCTCGCCCGCTGGCACCATCACCTTCGGCGACAGCGAAGGCGACGGCTTCGTCGGCGGCGGTCAGATCGGCTACAACTACCAGATCGGTTCCTTCGTCGTCGGTATCGAAACCGACATTCAGTGGGCTGACCTCGGCGGCGACAACGGCACCGCCGTTTATCCGGCTGCTTGGAATGCCTATGCGTTCCGCCCGGCCGGTGTTGCCGGCGGCGTTGATTGGTTCGGCACCGTTCGCGCTCGCGCCGGTGTGGCCTTCGACCGCGCCCTCATCTACGCCACCGGCGGTTTCGCTTACGGCGGCGGTGACGACAACAACGACTTCTTCTCCAACAACGACGACGTCCGTACGGGTTGGACGCTTGGTGCAGGCATGGAATACGCCTTCACCAACAACCTGACGGCCGGCCTCGAAGGCCTGTGGGTCAACCTCGACAACGAGAACAACACCTTCGTCGGCAGCTCCGTGCCGTTCCCCGCTGCTGACCGTCGTGCCGTCGATRCACCCGGCAACCGTGACAGCGAGAGCGAGTTCTTCGTGGTTCGCGCTAAGGTGAACTACAAGTTCAGCTCGTACTAAGAGCCATCGCTTTACGACAAACGGAAGGCCCGGGGAAACCCGGGCCTTTCATGTTCGTGCAACATCCTCATAAAAATCGTGAGGGAATAAACCGGCAGCGGCGTGCGTTTAGGGACCATGCATCGTCTGCCGCAAAAGCAGGACAGTCTCATGAGCCACAATCAAGCTGCCCAAACTGATACCACCCTACAACCTACGAGTGTTCCTTGCGCGAGGCCGTCGGTGCAGCGCGCTTCGTTCCTCTTCGTTGCCTCAGTCGGCTCCTTCATTGGGGCCTGCCTTGTGTTGGCCAGCATCTGACAAGACCAGCCACCTTATAACCCGTTGAGACGAACCGGAGCTGTCACCATGGATAGCGAGAAGTCAGCGTACAGCGTTGAGGGAGTAGCTCAGGCCATTCACGAAGCTCATCAACAAGCATGTTCGTGGAGCAACGAGCCGGACGAGGCCAAGGAGCGCTTCCGGGAATATGCCCGCAATGCCATTGAGCTTTTGAATGACGATATCGGCGTTCTTCTTGCCGCGCTGGCAGGGGCTACAGGAGAACAGCACGTGAGGTAACCCCGAAACCTGTCGAGAACCGTTTAGGGGTGTAGAGGCGCCGGGCTATATCGGAAGCAGCGGTTATTCTGACATCACAAAAACTGTAGGCCGACCTCAGCAAGAGGTCGGTCACACAGACTTTCACGAAACCCGCTTCATCAGCCGTGCCGTTGCCATGACGAGCTGAGTATTGAGCATCTCCTCAGCCGCATCATATCGAGCCACCCACCGTTCGTAGGTCGCCCAGCGCATGCCCTTCGGCTTGGGGAGCAGGTCCGATTCATCCGGGTTCTCGTCTCCGAGCAGAGCCGCTTTGACCTTCGCCTTAGTTCTCCAAGCTCTCCCAACTGGGTCGAGGAACTGCGAGGCATAGGCGCCTCTGCGATCCCAGGCATGACGGCTGGCAAAGAACGTGGCTCCGAGAGGTCGATAGAGCACGCACACGCGCCGACCGGATTTTGAGCAGGTGACGTACCATTGCAGCCCGCCAAAATGCCTCGGGTGCGATACGATGGAGAATGATTGGTGCCGCCCCTGAACCGATAGCTCCAGCTGACCGCTGCCCTCCCTCAGCATGAGGTGAACGGTGATGGTCTCGCCTGAGTTATAGGTAAGCACACACCGGATATTGCTGCCGGGTATGCCGGCGCCACTGGGGATGAGCTTGGCCAAGTCTAATTTTGGTCCGCTCTCAAGAGTGACGCGCTGCCGGTCACGAGGCATGTGTATAGCCCGCTGGCGGGAACTTAGCTTTCGTAGCCTTTGTTATCGCTGAAGAATCTCCATGTGGTGGCCTTATACCACACGTAGCGCCTGTTCGTGGTCTAATTCATTATTTCCCCTGTTAATTGACGGCCATATGACCAAGCCTACAGACCTTGAGAACTCACAGTGAAAGTCGCATTCCGACGAACAGGGATGCCGCTGGCTCGCTCTCTCGCTTGGCATCTGGGACTGCTTTGCTCTCTCCTCGTTCTGCCAGCGACTGTCTTTGTCGGGTGGGTACTCTGGCATTACGCTGCTGCCGAACGAGCGCATCTTCTGCAGAATGGCCAAGAGCTTGTGCATCGCATTGCCAATGCCGTTAAAACAGAGGCTGCCTCTATCATGGGGACTGCGCAGCTGGCCGCATCCTCTCCGAGGCTCGTTCAAGGTCCATTGAACCCCGAGGAGACGCGCCAAACGGCAGCCGCTGTCGCCCGCTCCCTTGGAGTAGATATCGCTCTCCGTGACGTTGCCGGTCAGCAATTGGTCAATACACGCCGCTTGCAGGATCAGAACCTTCGCTCTCGACCGCTTGAGGTCGACCAGACGGTGCTGGCCACCAAGCGAGCCGCCATTTCAGACTTGTTCCTCGGATCCTACAACCAGGAGCCTCGTGTTGCTGTCGTCGCGCCGGTCATTCAGCCTGCAACGGGAGAGGTCGTCTACTTCATCGACATCTCGGTTCCCGCCAAGCGCATCCTCGACATCATTTCCAAGGAACCCCTTGGCAGCGGGCTCTATGCGACCATCCTTGACCGGAAAGGCCGCGTCATTGCGCGGACCCGTGGCCAGCAGACGCTTGTTGGAACTGAAGCCTCCGAGTTCATGCGTGGCGTGACAAATCGAGCGGGAAATTTCCGGACACAATCCCTGGATGGAGTTCCAGTACTTGTCCACTATGCTCGTATAACCGGCTCGGATTGGATTGCTGCGGTTGGCCTTGAGGAAGAGACCCTTAACGCGCCCATCAGGCGGCTCGTAAGCTTGCTGGCCGCAACGGGTCTGTGCCTCGCCCTTCTCTCGGTGGCGCTGGCCTATCTGTTTGGCAGACGCATTACCAAAGCCATTGAAGGGCTTTCAGCCGCTGCCAGTTCCTTAGGAGCAGGGTCAGACGTGCCAAAACTTCAGACACCGATCCGTGAGGTCAACAATGTGAGCGCAGCTCTTGCGGACGCGGCAGAGGAGCGAAAACGTGCAGAGGAGCGCCAAGCCCTGATGGTTCGCGAGCTACACCACCGGGTAAAGAATACGCTTGCTACTGTTCAGGCTGTCGTCAACTCGACAGCCCGAAGGGCGGAGACCATCAGGGAGTTCAGTGATGCGGTGACCGAGCGCATCATCTCGCTAGCGAGGACCCATACGCTGCTTGTGGACGACGCTTGGGGAGGTGCCTCGCTAAACCACATCTTGAGAACTGAGCTGGAGCCGTACAACACCGGGCACGAACGGGTGAAGCTTCATGGTCCTGAAGTACATCTTCCAGACAGTATTGCTTTGGCATTCGGCATGGCCGTCCACGAACTGACGACGAACGCTGCCAAGTACGGAGCCCTTTCTCTTCCGACCGGCTGCGTACATGTAACCTGGTCGATTGAAGGGGAAGGCCCGAACCGACGTCTTCACTTAGAGTGGCGAGAGCATGATGGTCCACCAGTCGAAGCGCCAAAGCGGAAGGGGTTCGGATCAACCCTTCTAGAACGTGTGCTTGGGCGTCAGTTGCAAGGTGACGTCAGGACGGAGTACCTGCCGGAGGGTATCCGGGTGCAAGTGGATGCGCCTCTGATTGACTACACCGTCCGCGGGGCAGGAGCGGCTTAACTATAGAAGCCGCCCTTCTTCATCTCTCCACCCCAGCCCTTATCTGGTAGATTATATGTGTCCCTGTGGTGACACCGCTGGAGGACCCCAAATGGCCTTTGCGGTCACGTGAGAGGGACAGTTCCCGGCAATTTTCTTTCGTGGCGCTGGTTACTGTCCCTCTGGTGAGACCGGCTACAGATTTGGGCTCGTCAGGACGCCAGTTCATGAACCGCTTGGATGCTCGTTCACCTGAACGGTCGCAGGCATGAAGCGTCAGGCGGCACTCGGCTGCATGCGGTGTTTTGCGGTCGAAGTGGCCACGTGAGCACAGGACGATAAGCCCCTTCTGTATCAGATCCGCGAAGGCACGTGCCGCCGTGTTCTTGGAGCAGCACACGCGTTGAGCGGCATCCCGCGGAGAGTGCAAGGCGGCCGTTATTGCCACCGTTGTAGATGGCAGCCAATTCAATGAAGACGCTGCGAGCTACCGGCGAGAGCGAGCGCCAAGCAGGTGATTGCAGCATCCAATATGGGAGGGCCACGAAGCGCTTTGTTGTGCTTCGTCCCTTGTGTGACCCGCCCCCATGGAGAGGTCCGGTTAGAATGTTAATGGAGCGATGGCTTGAAGCGCTTGGGGTTGGTAGTCCAGGCTCGGCGTTAGCTTTCGCCGGCTCCTGAGCCCTGCGCCAGCGGCGAAGGGCTTATCCGCAAAGCATATTCCTGCGGCGTTCTGTTTCCAAGCGCCATGTGAGGACGGCTCTCATTGTACTCCCTCCGCCAAGCTTCGATCAGCCGCTTGGCCTCCGCGATGGTCTCGAACCAGTGCAGGTT
>NZ_JBFUMH010000264.1:0-4502 GCF_054049475.1 Microvirga sp. P5_D2
AGACAGAACGGCTCGCCGAATTCCTCAAGACCTCCAGCTTCAACTAGAAGGAAAGAGAACCTCCATGACGATCAAGCGTTACGGTGCCGGGGAAACCGGTGCTGGCGGACAGGCGCTGCCCTTCGCCCGTGCCACCGAGGCCAACGGCTGGCTTTATGTTTCCGGCCAAGTGCCGATGGAAAAGGGCGAGATCGTGCCCGGCGGCATCATTGCCCAGAGCCGCAAAGCTATTGAGAACATGATCGCGATCCTCAAGGAGGCCGGCTACGGCCTGGAGGATGTCGTGCGCGTCGGCGTCTGGCTCGATGATCCGCGCGATTTCTGGAGCTTCAACGGCGTCTACGCGGAGTACTTCGGGGCCAACCCGCCCGCCCGCGCTTGTGTTCAATCGAGTATGATGGTCGATTGCAAGGTGGAAGTCGATTGCGTGGCCTACCGCGCTGATCGCGCCTGAGACGCGAGTTGGAGAAGAGCATGGCCGAGCCCGCAAGCGACAATGTAACGCGACGGACGCGGGGACTGGATCGCGCTTTCGAGATCCTAGAGTTCCTGCGCGTGAAGCGTCAGCCCATGCGGCCGAACGAGATCGCCGCCGAGATCGGCGCACCGCGCTCCTCGGTTTACGAGCTCGTCAACCTGTTGCTCAGCCACGGTATGCTCGACTATCAGGGGGGCGACGGACGAGTCTTCCTCGGTCGCCGCCTCTATTTCCTCGGCACCGCCTATGCCGAGCAGTTCGACATCATGCGCGAATGCGACCGCATGCTGGTCCGCCTTGCCGAGGAAACCCGCGAAACGGCGCAGATGTGCCTGCTTGAAGGCAACAAGTACACGGTCGCCATGATGCGCGAGGGCATTCGCCCGTTTCGTATCTCCTCGAATGTCGGCGAACTCGTTGCCATTCCGTGGACGGCTTCGGGGCGTCTTCTCGTTTCGCATCTTTCAGATAAGGAAATTCTCGACCTTATTCCGCCAGAGGACTTTGTCCTGCCGAATGGTAGAACACTGGAACCTTCGGATTTCATCGCCCAGGTGCGGGCTGCCACGCGCGACGGTTACTTCACCTTCAACAGCGAGGTGGAAAACTTTACCCATTGCTTCGCCGTCCCGATCTATCAGGCCGACAATACCTGCATCGCCACCCTTTGCCTGGTCGCGCCGCGTGAGGACGGGTTGCGTCATCGCGCGGCTTATCTAGACAGTCTGCTGAGCGCAGCGCATGAGATTTCGGAAAAGCTTGGTTTCAGTACTCTTCCAAGACGAGTTTCCTCATCACGGGCTTGAGTGGAAACAGCTTGTGCGGCAATCCTCCAATCTTAGCCCGCTGACCACACCGGCCTTTTTCCGCACTGAGTTCCAGCTTGATCGTCATAGGCGTCGCGACAAGAGCCTTAACCAGCACACGGGTAGGTCGGTTTATGGCACGCGCCGGTCGTTTGTCTTGTGGCTGCTTAAGCCTCAAGTCCGGACGCTGCTTCGTTGAGGCTCGGTGAGCTCTGAGGCGGCTTGTGGATGAGCCGCTTCTGGCGTTTAGATCTCAACCTGCTCCGCAATCAGCAGGGCATCATCGACATCGATACCGAGATACCGAACAGTGCTCTCGATCTTGGTGTGGCCGAGCAGAAGTTGGACGACTCGGAGATTGCCCGTTCTCCGATAGATCATCGACACTTTGGTCCGCCACAGAGAATGGGTGCCGTAGGCGAGTGGATCCAGCCCAATCGCGCGAAGCCAAGATGCCAGCAGCCGCGAGTACTGGCGCGTCGTCATGGGCCTTTGCCGATTGATCCGACTTGGAAAGAGTGGCTCACCCTTGTGCAGATCCTTTTTCTCCAGCCAGCGCCCCACAGCCTCCCGGGTTTGCTCTGTGATCTCGAACTGAACGGGTCGGCCCGTCTTCCGCTGCAACACAGTCGCCCGGGACCGCACACGTCCACTGAGCGTCACATCATCGATGCGGAGCGCGACTAGGTCACAGGCACGCAGCTTGCTGTCGAGGGCTAAGTTGAACAAGGCCAGATCCCGGATGCGGTGAGCAACTTGGAGGCTGACCCGAATGGACCAGATCTCCTTAGCCTTGAGAGGCGGCTTGAGGCCAATCAGCTTGCCCGGTTCCACGGGGAGTTGGTTCGGCAAGGGTGGTCGCTTCTGGAAGAATAGCGTGACCGGTGGAAGGTTGGGCCGCGGGAGACTGGACCATGAGCGATGCCGAGACCAAAGCGGTGGCGAAGTGCGTCTAAGCGCAGGTGACGAGCGCTCGGAGTGGGTCGAGGGCGACGGCTCTCGGTAGCCTCCGGAGCACTACTCGCGCTGGCGCCATAGCGCTCTCGACCTGCATCGGCATGCCTGACCGATTGTGAGCAGTCTCAGCCGGCCCACAAGGCGGCGAAACTGCCGGGCTTGAGACGCATCAGCCAAGAGAGCTGAGGAACGCTCATCTATCGGCGGAAAATGGCTGACAAATTGCTGTGGGCAGCTATTGTCCGCCCGAGGCCTCCGCAATGTGCGGAGCCGTCCGCATGTCCCAGAGCCTGAATGACCGCAGGCCGTTCTGGCGAGGTAAACCTGATCATGTCGACGACGTCGCAAGCGAGCATCAACGCAGTGCTCGAAACCGCTGTGCCCGTGGCTGCGACCGAGGAAGTGAAGGCGATTGCGCTTCAGCATTTCGGCATTCGCGGCGAGCCGACCCGGCTGCCGGGCGAGCGGGATAGCAACTTCCACATCAGGACGGAGGAAGGCGATCACTTCCTCCTGAGAATCAGCAATCCTGTCGAAGACCGTCAGGTGACGGATTTCCAGACTAAGCTCCTGCTGCACGTCGAGCAGACCGATCCCTGCCTGCCTGTGCCGCGCATCGTCAGGTCCGTCGATGGCAGGCCCGCAATCGTCCTCACGCTTCCGGGGCAACCGCCGAGCGTCGTACGGCTCTATACGTTTCTCCAGGGCGAGCCACTGTACAAAACGCCGTCCAGCCGGCGCCAGCGGCGGAATATGGGCGGAGTGCTCGCCCGGATCGATCTCGCCATGCGGGAGTTCCAGCATCCGGCTTCCAACCACGAGCTGATGTGGGACATGAAGCATGCCCACCGTCTACGCCCCCTGCTGGTGCATGTCGAGGACCTGCAACGGCGTGCTCTGGTGGAGCGGTTCGTCGACCGATTCGAACAATTTGTGCTGCCCGCCATGCCGAACCTGCGCACGCAGGTCATCCACAACGACCTGAACCCGCATAACGTGCTCGTGGCGGACTATGATCATGACCATATAACCGGCGTGATCGACTTCGGCGATGCGGTGGTGGCCCCTCTCGTGAACGATCCCGCGGTCGCTGCGGCCTATCGGAATGCGGATGCCGGGCATCCGCTTGAAACTGTCTCCGAGTTCATTGCTGGATACCATGCCGTCCTTCCGCTTGACGACGCTGAGTTCGAGATCCTGTTCGACCTCGTGGCGACCCGCATGATACTGACAGTGCTGATCACCAGCTGGCGCGCCGCCATCCAGCCGGAGAACCGTGAATACATCCTTCGCAACGCGCCATCAGCCTGGGCCGGGTTGGAGCGCTTCGCCGCCTTGGACCGCGCGGAAGCGCACGCCTATCTTCGTCGAAAGAGCCGCCCGGAGTGACCGATGTCCATGATCAACGCCTATGATCCCGCCAAGGCGGCCGATGTGGCCGTGCGCGAGCAGGAGATGATAGCTCGTCGCCAGCGCCTGCTCGGGCCAGCCTACCGGCTGTTCTATGCTAACCCGGTCCATGTGGTGCGCGGGGAGGGCGTGTGGCTCTACGATCCCGATGGCCGGGCTTATCTCGACGTCTACAACAACGTGGCGTCTGTCGGCCATTGCCACCCGCACGTCGTGGCCGCGCTGTCCAAGCAGGCGTCCATTCTCAACACTCATACCCGCTACCTCCACGACATGGTTCTCGATTATGCCGAGAAGCTTCTCGGCTATTTCCCCATCGAGAACCCGCAGGTGATGTTCACTTGCACGGGCAGCGAGGCGAACGATCTGGCCTTGCGGGTGGCGAAAACTCACACAGGTGGCACCGGGGTCATCATCACCGACTTCGCCTATCACGGGGTCACGAACGTCATCGCGGAGATGTCGCCCTCGCTTGGCGCTGGGATGCGCTTGGGAGATCACGTGCGCACCGTGCCTGCGCCGGACCATTATCGGTCGAATGGGCAGGACGTGGGCGCGGCCTTTGCGCAGCATGTTCGCGCCGCGATCGACGAAATGAGGGCTCATGGTATCAAGCCCGCAGCGCTGATCGTCGACACGATCTTCTCGAGCGATGGTGTGTTTTCGGATCCGGCAGGCTTCCTAAAGCCGGCGGTCGAGGAGATTCGCAAGGCCGGCGGGATTTTCATCGCGGACGAGGTCCAGCCAGGCTTCGGCCGCACAGGCGACGCCATGTGGGGGTTCCAGCGCCATGGGGTCGTGCCCGATATCGTGACACTCGGGAAGCCCATGGGCAACGGTCATCCCGTAGC
>NZ_JBFUMH010000265.1:0-4405 GCF_054049475.1 Microvirga sp. P5_D2
GAGCAGAGCCGGATAGGCACCCAAAGGAACTGCACTCAGGTGAAGGATGCATAGCGCTCCAACGAAGCCCAGCATTCCCGGAACCCCGTTTGCAATAACTGAAGAAGTTGCCATTCCACCAATACGAGGGTGGAGGATCAGGGCGAGGCTGACCAGCACAACCGGAGCCAAAGCCGCAGCGGCCGCAATGGCAGGTCCGAGCGTTCTCCCAGCCAGAACCGTTCCCCCGACAACAGCCATGACTAGAGTAGCCCGGAACAGAACATCCCACGATTTCTTTTGGAGGCGGGGGGGCGTATCCGTTCCCGTTAGCCGACGCGCATAGACAAGCGCAGCCGCAAAGACCACGCCATTCAGGGCAAGGGCGCTGCCGAGGGTCCATTGTCCTTGCAGGATGAGGGACACAAAAACCGCCCATGCCGTGAATGCCGCCCCGATGCTCGCCAATACGCTGCGATGCCGGGCAACAGTGGCATAGACAACCATGTACACGACGGTGGCAGCCGTAACCGGAAGTCCGGCCAGAGCACTCTCCGAGATGAACTCGGCGCTATGCTCGGTGGCCAGGAACGCGAAAGCCGGCCCTGCCGAGATCGGCAGGGTAGCGACCATCGCTCCGAGGAAAGGGCCGCTTCTCTCGACGATCTTCGATGCGCTCACAACGATTGCAGCTGCGAGCAGCATCTTGGCGAGCAGAAGTGCCCAGAACGATAGATCCACGGATATTGTCTCTGGGCTGTCAGCCGCGGTTAGGAAACGACCGGCAGGGTCTCGATCTCATAAGCGTGCCGCATGACACGGGTCAACACCGGATCCTCGAGCTCCATCTCAAAGCGGGTGCCCGGCCGGATTCCGCCGATAGCTCCAAGGGTTCCGCAATACATCACGCTTCCTGGCGCGATCTCTAATCCGGGAGGACGGCGATCAATGAGATCCTGGGGCGTTCTGAGAGCTGCCAGAGTGCCTTCCTGATAGAGCACGCGTTCTCCATCGATGGTTGCCCAGGAGCGCAGGATGATCTGGTCCCAATGAGCCTCGAGCTCATCCAAGCGCCACAGAGTTTTGCCGACTGGCTTGGCGCAGAGCTGCTTTGAAAGAGCGATACCTGCTGTTTCAGCCTTGCGATCCGTGTGATCGGAACCGATGCCGATCCAGTAGCCGTCTGCGAGCGCCACCAGCACCGGCTCTACCTCGCCCGAGGAGTCGGGTCCGAGAACCTCGACACGCTCGGATTGGGTGAGATTGCTGGCAGATGCTCGATAGTAAACTGGAACCGAAGACGGGCGCGGCACGCCGATGGCAGCGAGTTCCTCGATGTGATGCTGGATCGCGTGCTCATCCCGGCCTGCCCAACCCGCAATGACTAAAGTCTGCGGTTCAAGGCCGATCCGATCCTCACCAGTCTGTGAGATACGATTGAACGTGAGCAAGATTAGCCTCCGAAATGAGCCGGCAGCCACAGGGCCAAGCCGGGGAAAAGCGCGAGCAGCAGTATGAGAACCAGCATTGAAAAGACGAAGGGGATTGATCCTATGATCACGTCGTTGAGGCTTCCCCTGGTGCGAAGCGACTGCACGACATAGAGGTTGAGTCCCACAGGAGGTGTGATCAATGCAGCCTCGATGAGAACGACGATGACGACGCCCAGCCAGATCGGATCGAAGCCGAGAGCCACCATGACGGGAGCAACGATCGGGATCGTGGTGATCATCATGGAGAGCGTCTCCATGAAGCAACCGAGGATCAGGTAGAACACAACGACTGCCAGCAGCATCTGGTACTTGGAAAGGCCCAGGCCGGCCACAGTATCCGTGATCATCTGGGTCAGTCCGATGGCCGTAATCACGAAGTTGAGGAAGTAGGCGGCGATGATGATCAACATGATCATCGCGGTCGTCCGCATGGTGTTCTCGAACGCCTCGATCAGCATTTTAACGCTGAGCCGCCGGAAGAACGCCGCGAGCACCAGGGCCGCAATCACTCCAAGCGATGCAGCCTCAGTCGGCGTTGCGATGCCCGCATAGATCGAACCGACAACGACAAGGAAGATTCCCATTGGAGGCAAAAGATCGGGAAGGCTGGCGAAACGTTCCCTCCATGTCGTCCGGATCGGCTTTCCACCCCAGGCAGGCCTGAACAGGCAAGCCGCAACGATGAACGCCATGAACAATCCGGCAAGACCAAGACCCGGAATGATTGCGGCCAGGTAGAGCTTGGGAATCGAGGTGTCGGTCAGAACGGCGTAGATGATGATGTTGATCGACGGCGGGATCAGAATGCCGAGGGTTCCGCCGGCTGCCAGCGTTCCGAGAAACAGGCGCTCGTTGTAGCCGTGGCGATTGACGAGCGGAAGCGCGACTGTGCCCACGGTTGCCGCCGTAGCAACCGAGGATCCGGACGTGGCGGCGAAGATGGCGCAGGAGCCAATGTTCGAGTGCATCAGGCCGCCCGGAAGCCAGGACAGCCACTTGACCATCGCGGAATACATCCTTTCGGCGACGCCGGAGCGCAGCAGAATCTCACCGAGCAGGATGAACATCGGGATCGAGACGAGAAGAAAGTCACGGCCTGCCGACCAGGCGATTTCGCCCATCGCCAGGCTGAGAGGCATCGTGCTGAAGAGTTGCTCGAGAACGAGGCCGAGCACGCCGATAGCAGCGGCCACCGGAATGGCGAGGGCAAGAAGCCCGAGGAGAATGATGAGCGTTGTACCAAGCATGGTGTCAGCGGTCCAGCCTTGTGTGGGGAGCCTGAAGTTCGGCGGTGTGGCTAGATTCCTCGGCCGCGCTCTCCTCGAGGGTCATGGCGCCTGCGAGTTGACTGACCTTTGGCAGATCGCCCGTGACCAGGGCGATCACGCTCCGCAGGAGCAAAGGCACAATCGTGAAGAGAAAGAAAAAGAAGCCGACGACCCAGAGAGACTGCGGAATCCACAAGGGCGTTCCGAGAGGCGTAGTCGAGTGAGTGTCGAAGAGAAGTGAGTCCTGAAGGACGAGCATTGATCGCCAAGTGAGGTACCCCACGAACACGAGGAGCGACAAGAGAGCAAGAATATCGAGACAGCTTGTCACCCTGAGAGGAAGCCGCCCATAAACGGCGTCGACACGGACATTGGCGCGCCGCAGCAGCGTGAAGCCAAGAGCCCAGGTGGTGCCGATTGCGAAGGCATAACCGGAAAGCTCATCGGCGCCGCCAAGCGTGATCAGCACGGTCTTGCGCAGTAGAACATCCAATCCGACGAGCAATGCGGCAGCCAACATCATGGCGCCCGCGAGCCGTACTGCCAGCGTGGAGAGACGATCCGCGAGCGCGAGCCAGCGGTCAAGAACAGCTATCATGACATCATCAATCTTTTGGGAAGCCTCCCGCAAGGAGGGGAGGCTTCGGGAATAAGCACTAGGGGTGAATAACCCGCGGTCCTTAGTTGGACTTGGCTTGAATGTTGATGGTCTTACCGACGGAGCTGTTCCAGTTCTCCACGCAATCACCGGGGCAGCGTGCTGCCCACTTGGGAACCACGGTCTCGGAGAGCACCTTCGTCAAAAAGGTCCTGTCAGCGTCGGTGATCGGCACGAAGGTCATATTCGCTTTGGTGCCGAGCTTGCAGGTGTCCTTGCCGGTGTTGCAGTCGAAGCCCTGCTGGGTCTCTTCATCGGCACCCTTCCAGATCCGATCCTCGAGGTCAGCGATTTCCTTTTCCAGGAATGTGCGGACGTTCGGGGCGAGGCTGTTCCAGCGCTTTTGATTCACGCCGAACATCACCTGACTCCAGCCAACGGGCAGCTGGTGAATGTGGGTCGAGACTTCGTACCACTTTGCCGAGTTGCCCGAGAGAGTGCCGGTGATCGCGCAGTCGACAACCTTGTTTTGCAGCGCGGGGACGACCTCGCTGAAGGTCATCGTCACCCCTGTGCCGCCGAGAGCCTCGACGAATTCCGCGAGAGTGCGATTGCCGGTACGGACCTTCTTGCCCTTGAGGTCTGCGAGGCTCTTGATCTCGCTGTTGCAGTAGATAACCTGCGCAGGATAGGGCCAAATACCCAGCACTTTGATGCCGAACTTCTCGCCGTAGAACTTGTCGTAAACCGGCTTGTAGGCGTCGGAGATCTTGCGGGCGGTTTCGATGTCGGGCGCAAGGCCCGCAAGGTCGATGGCTTCGTTACGGGCGTCGTCGCCTGCCACATAACCAAGAACGGTGGAGCCGAAATCAATCACGCCGAGGCGCATCAGGCGGAAGATTTCCGCGCCCTTCATGCCCATTTCGTTGAACGGCGTGATTTCAGCAGTGATGGCTCCGTTCGACTTCTCGGTGATCTCCTTGGTCCAGAAGGGCTGCTCGAAGCTCTTGTACTGCGAAAGGTTGCCCCACGCACCAACCACTTTGAGGTGGGTCTTGGGCAGGTCC
>NZ_JBFUMH010000266.1:0-4329 GCF_054049475.1 Microvirga sp. P5_D2
GGAAAAAGGCAGGACCACGATGGATAGGCGAGGAGCGGACTTGCCTGGACTTCCGGCAACGCTTGCCCGTTGCGGGGACGATGCGCTCGGAAGCGCCACGGAGATGGGCTGAGGCTCTCGCCCGGCCTGATAGAACCACCAGGCTCCGCCTCCGAAAAGAAGCAGGAGGACGGCTGCAAGTGCGCCGAGGACGGGCGCTGTCATCCAGCGGGAGCCAGTGCCTCCACGTCCCGGCCGCTCGGGCATCGAGAGCTCTGCGATGTCCTTCGCGTCGAGCGCATAGACTTTCATGGGCTGGGCGATGTTCTTGACTTGGTGCTCGCCCTGATCCTTGAAGATGAAAGGCAGTTTGCCCCGAACCTGATCCCGAACGGCGCGGGAGATCGCGATGCCGCCGGGTGGCGAGAGGCTCTCCAGGCGAGAGGTGAGGTTGACGCCGTCGCCATAAATGTCTCCGTCCACCTCGATGATGAGATCGCCAAGATTGATTCCGGTCCGGAAGACGATGCGTTTGTCCTCGGAGAGGGCGGCATTGCGGTCTTGGACCTCTCGCTGGATCTCGACAGCGCAGTTGACCGCCTCGACGGTGCTGGGAAACTCGACGAGCACCCCGTCGCCGGTGAACTTGACCACACGGCCGCTGTGAACCTTGATCAGGGGAGTAAAGATGGTGCGCAAGATCGCTTTGAGGCCGGCATGCGTGCCACCTTCGTCGCGCTCCATCATACGACTGTAGCCAACAACGTCCGCCGCTAAGATAGCCGCGAGCCGTCGTTGAAGTCGCTCGTTCGCCACCGCTCGTCCTCAGCATCCGGCCGATCAGAACATCAGGATCCGGCGTCACTCGTTGAGCTGACTTGCACAAGCAGAGTAGGAGCGGCTTGCATCTTTGTAAACTGGACATTGTGGTCGTTTCCAATGCGGGACTGAAGCGACCCCATGTGCATCCTGAAACTTCGATGGCGGCAATGCCTGCTGTTCAGCTTCGGGGCAACGGTCAAGCTGCCCGCTTTCACGCAGAGGGTTCCGAGGCCAACTCCTCTCTCAAACGGACAAATAGCTCAAAGGCTCTCTCAGTATCTAAAATAAACGAGACAAAGCGCTGGCGTTAACCCACTTTGTCATAGGCTAGGAACAGGGTCCGGTGCGCCGTTCCACTGCATGTCAGGTTGGATGCGAGGGCGGAGCATCTCTCAGTCTTGATCGCGAATGTCGTCTCTGCTTTTGGAGAGGTAATGCACTAACCTGAGGTTCGAGCGGAGGGGACGCTTGCGGCGCTGTCTCGCGCCAAGGGAGCGCTGGAGACTTGCCGCTCAATCCGTAGAGCCAAGCGGTGAGCGTTCGTACCGGGCTGTTCTGCCCTGTCCTTGCAAGGGTCGAGTACACGGCGCTCGTCGACTCGCTGATCTTGTCCCAGTCATAGCGGTCCAGGATCGAATGTGAATCGACGCGGTAGGTTTCGTGAGGCGCGGCCAGCTTCCGGCACAGATCCTCCATGTCGCCGACCTTGAAATAGTTGGCTTGAGCCAAGCCGATATCCAGGTTCGGGCGAATATCGCTCAAAAGAACCGGACACCCGAGGATCGCCGCTTCCAATGCTGCAATCGGTAAGCCTTCATGACGGGATGCGAGCGCGAAAAGAGAGGCCTCCCGGAGAAGGGCTGTAATCTCCGCCGGCTTCAGGTAGCCGGTGAAAACAACACCACAGCCGGCTTCGCGCCGAAGGTGCTCGGCGTACGGATCGCCGGGGGCGGCGTCGCCGACAATGACGAGCTTCGATGGATGATTGGTGCTCTTAAATGAACGGATGAGATCATCGAACCCCTTCTCCGGAACAAGTCGGCCGACGGTGACGATGAACTCGCCCCGGGCCAGCCCGAACCTGTCCAGGAGAGAACTGCGCTCGCTTTCAAATGCGGGCGCCTGCAGGATGTGAGTGGCACCGTTCGGAACGAACGAGATCCGCGCCGCGCGCCAGCTATAACGGCTTTTGAGTTGCTCCGTCAGGGACGGGGAGRCCACGATCACTTGATCTGCGAAACACAAGGCGCAAAACTCCCCGATCCTCAGGATCGTTTTGGCGAATACGTTCCAGCGATCCCGGTCGTAATCCGCGCCATGGTGAGTAACGAGGACCTTCATGCCGAGTGCCTTGGCCAATGGTGAGATCAGGGCTGGACCGATGGCATGAATGTGAACCACGTCCGCATGGAGGTGAAACCGCGCGTAGAGGAGGCCGAGCGCAGTGCTCGAGATGGCCTCCAGGTACTTGTTCTTGGTATGGGGGAGCGCAATGACTTGAACGCCGTCACACTCGTAGGAAGAGTGCTGGCAATAGGATCTGCGTCCAACGACGGTATATTGGTCGCCCGGACGATGCTTCTGCAGCCTCGGAATCAGCTGTTCGCAGTGGGTCTCGACGCCTCCAAACACTTGAGGAAAGCCTCTCAGGCCGAGCACACAGATCTTCATGGCGCTGTCCAATCAAGCTGCTATCTGGTCGTGATGAATTCGAGGGATCCGCCGTCGTGGACCAGCGACATTCGTGCATCGGGATTTTTCGTGATGATCGAATCGCGCACGGTGATCTCTCCGGATCGGTCGACTTCGAACACTGTCGTCCTGTCGTTAGAGTCTTCGATACGACATCCGGTAACATCGACCTTCGCGCCCTTCGCGACCCAGATATGGTTCTGCTTGCCGCTTCCACCGCGCTTGCGCGGGTTGCTGCTCACGCAATCCTCAATCGTGCTTTCGCCCCAGATCCGGAAATTTCGCATGTTGTCCTCCGCCCGCGCCCGAAGCAGAGTGGTTTCAGACGATTTGAGGTCATAGCCGCCGTCGGTCGAGCCGGACGCGAGCGTGTCTTCAAAGCGAATGTTGCGGACATTTTTCTCGGTCGTGAAGCCGTCGCCGTTCCAGTACTCATGAGTGCTGTCATGGTTGTTCATCATCGTTACCCGACGCAAGACGACGTCGTGAACGGAATCCTGCAGGGCAACCCCGATCGCAAAGTCGTCGCCGTCCTGGCGCTCACTGTCACCGATGACATCCTCTATGAGGATGTTGCCCGAGTCGCTTCCGAGCCTGATCGCCCCTTTCGAATAGCCCCGGACGGTGACGCGGCGAATGGCGAGGTCGTTGATGCTCGCGCGCTCCTCCATTCCGCTTGCATTGTTCTCGAGGAAGCGGCGGACGTTTCGCGCGTCCACGTCTTGGATCTCTAGTCCGTGAATGTTGCTCGCGATCCTGAAGCATCCATTGCCTTGGTTGCGAAACAGGATCCGCTCGAAACGGAGATGGTTCGCGCCAGTGGAGAGACGGAAGACCTCAGAACCGGCATCCCCCTCGAGACTCCACGGGTCGGCACGTGTTCCTACTATCTCCGCTTTCGCGGGCCTTCCGGCGCTGTCTGCTCCAGCGATCGTGACTGGCACTCCATCGGTTCCACCCGCGCGAACCGTGATTTGTCGAGAGATCCGGTAGGGACCGTCGTCGGCMTTGAGCAGTACCTTGCCGCCAGGTCCGGCCATGGCGACGAAAGCCGAGAGCTTTTCCAACGAGCCGGCATTCGCCCAGTCCGACCCGCTCCCCGTCCCAGCGGGAGAAGGAGCGATGTGCAAGGTCCGGGTCTCGCGGCTTGAGGCAAGGCGCGGACCCACGCAGGCCATGATGAAGAGCATTCCGACAAGAATCGGCCTATGGGCGGACGTCAGTCGATACGCATGCAAAGCCATGCCACTCTCCCAGGAATAATAGCCGTAGCAGCGACTGAAACGCGTCAGACTTATGTCCTAGTAGGCATTATGATGACGACAGACCTCACCGATCGTCCTGATCAGGATCTGGAWGTCGAGAAGCAGAGTACGGTTTGAGATATACTGGATGTCAAACTCGACCCGCCGCCTGATCAAGTCGATGGTCGCCGTCTCCCCACGCAAGCCATGAACCTGTGCCAAGCCGGTGATACCTGGCATAGCATGAGTTCGTAGCCTGTAGTTGCCGATCAGCTTGTTGAATTTCCTGTCATGAGCCAGCGCATGCGGGCGGGGGCCGACGAGCGACATCTCGCCCTTGATCACGTTGAAGAGCTGCGGGAGTTCGTCAAGGCTTGTACGCCTGAGCCAGCGTCCGACCCGGGTGACTCGCGGGTCGTTGCACTTTGCCTGAATCACCGTCGCGCCATCTTCGAGGACCGTCATCGTGCGGAATTTGTAGATTCGGAAGGGGCGGCCGTTGAAGCCTCCCCGGGTTTGACGGAACAGAATGGGACCTGGCGAGTCGAGGCGGATCGCCAGCGCGATCACGGCGAAGAGCGGTATGCAGAAG
>NZ_JBFUMH010000267.1:0-4312 GCF_054049475.1 Microvirga sp. P5_D2
TTCGGTGCGCTGTCGCTGTGGGGCTACACCACCCGCCGCAGCCTGTCGGGCATGGGCTCGTTCCTGATCATGGGCCTGTTCGGACTGATCATCGCCTCGATCGTCAACATCTTCGTTGCATCGAGCATGCTGCAGTTCGGCATCTCCGTGATCGGCGTTCTGATCTTCGCAGGCCTCACCGCCTACGATACGCAGAAGCTGAAGGAGATGTACCTGTACGGCAACTTCGACTCCGAGGCCGCCGCCAAGGTGTCGGTCATGGGCGCGCTGACGCTGTATCTGGACTTCATCAACATGTTCCAGTTCCTGCTTGCGCTGCTCGGCAACCGCAACGAGTAACGGACAGCGGAACGAATGCTCACCAAAGCCCCGGCCTCCAGGCCGGGGCTTTTTGTTGCAGCTCAGGCGCTCGCCGAAGAACATGCCGTGCGTTCCAACGCAGGCAGGCTCCGTCAGATCGGACTGCCGCTTTACTATTCCATTCCACCAGCTGGTGTCAGCCGCAGGATCTCGCCACTCGCCTCGTCCGTGAGCACATACACCGCTCCGTCCGGACCTTGCCGTACATCACGGATCCGCTGCCCCAGGGATATTCGCTCCTCGCCGGTGACCTGCTGTCCCTGCAGCGTTACTCGAACCACACCACGGGCCACAAGCCCGCCGATGAGCAAGCTACCGCGCCAGGTCGGAAACAAGTTCCCCGTGTAGAACGTCATGCCGGAGGGGGCGATCACCGGGGTCCACTGCCGCAATGATCCGGCCAGATCCGGCCGGCTGGACGGGCTCGGGATCGCCCGCCCGTCGTAGTGTCGGCCCCAGCTCACGAGAGGCCAGCCGTAATTGCGCCCGGCCTGCGGGRTGGTGAGTTCATCCCCGCCGCGCGGGCCCATCTCGTGCACCCACAGCACGCCGGTGGCGGGATGCAGCGCCGCGCCCTGCACATTGCGGTGGCCATGGGACCAGATCTCCGGCCGGGCTGCCTGCCCCCGGGCAAAGGGGTTGTCGACCGGAGCCGTCCCGTCCGGATTGATGCGCACGATCTTGCCAAGATGAGACGCGAGATCCTGCGCCGGATTGAACTTGAAGCGGTCACCCAGCGTCACGAAGAGCCGGCCGTCGCGGGAAAACACCAGCCGCGAGCCGAAATGGTTGGCGCCGTCCACCTTCGGCACTTGCCGGAAGATCACCTGGACATCCTGCAGGCCAGCTGGCCCCAGACGTCCCCGCGCTACGGCGGTTCCGGCGCCGCCGGGGCCGGGCTCCGCATAGGAAAGATAGACCCAGCGGCTCGAGATGAAGTCTGGGGCGAGTGCCACATCGAGCAGCCCACCCTGCCCACGCGCGAACACGTGGGGGACCCCAGCCAGCGGTGCGGAGGCACCCCCATTCTGGGACACCAGCCGCAACCGTCCGGGCCGCTCGGTGACCAGCATCCGCCCGTCGGGCAGAAAGGCGAGACCCCACGGGTGAACGAGGCCCCGCGCGAGTGTCTCAACCCTGACCTGGCCTGAGGGGGTTTGTACAATGCGATCCTGTGCCCTCACTGCTTCAGGAATGGCGATCAGAAAAGCCAATGCCAGAAAGCTGCGTCGGTCCATGACACGCTCCCACAGGTCAGCTGGAGCCGAGCCCATTGCCAACATACTCTTCAGCCCCGTCCTCGCAGTCCCTCAGTGAGGCGGCGTACGACCCTTACTTGGCCAGGGGATCGGGACGGAGCTGGAAGTGCACTGCAATCGGCTTACTGCCCTTGCGGCCTTCCCGCAGCCACGGCGTCCGGTCACCGCTGGCGGTCCACAGCCCCCGGCCCTTCCAGCCGGCCTGCGGTTCATCGATGCGCCCGTCAAAACCCTTGGCATAGAAGCCGAGCGGGTATGGCACCCGCAACGAGATCATCCGGCCGTCCTTGAGCGCGACCAGGCCATCCATCAGGTTGGCGGTGGACATCGGCGGATCTGCGTCAGGGCATAGATGGGAGGGTTGATGCTGAACAAGCCGTCCCAGTACGCGGTCCCGCGGCGTCGCACGTCCTTGTAGAGCGGTGGGATAGCCAGTGAGGCAATTACGTCGTCATAGCCGAACGGCTCCGGCTCAGCCGGGATCTTCTGCTTCGTGCGGGTGATTACGGTCCCATCGCCACGGATGGCGACTGAGACGCCGTTGAGGATGTCGGTTGCCCCAGTAAACAGGAATGGCTGGTTCAGCCGCTCCGGATCCTGCGGCAACTGTTCGAGATTGATCCATTTTCTGAGGAGCGAGATCATCTCGTCCCGGGCGCCAAGATCCCAGACATAGGGGCTGACCTCCCAGGTGAAGGGCAGGTCCAGAACAAATTGCCCCCACCAGTTCCTGATCATATCGGGGATCGACGCAGCCCCGAGATCCACCCACAGGCCCTGCAGGCGCCGTTGGGCCTCCGCTACTCCCTTGCGTGTGCCGCCGTGAATCAGGCCGGACCAAGCCAGAACCGCATTCACAGCACCGCCGGAGGTGCCGCTGAGAGCCTGAAGACGAAACCGCTGGCCATCATCCTCCAGCAGCCGGTGAATGACCCCTGCTCCGAACGCGGCATGACTGCCACCGCCTTGGCAGGCGATTGCGACCAGGGGAGGTGGCGGTTCATTGGTCCGAGCTGCCATGATATCGTCCCAGGCTGAGTTCAGCGCCTGAGCCTAGCACGGCAAGAGTGTCCGTGGGCTGGCTGTTCGGAGGTTTCCATGGCACAGCCCACGTATCGTCGGATCGTTCTCGCCGCTCGCCCGGAAGGCGAGCCGACGAACGACCATTTTCGCCTCGAAACCGCACCCGTTCCGGAGCCCGGCCCTGGTCAGGTCCTGATCCGGATCCTCTGGCTCTCGCTGGACCCCTACATGCGTGGCCGGATGAGCACCGCCAAGTCTTACGCCAAACCGGTCGAGATCGGCGAAGTGATGGAGGGCGGCACCGTCGGGGAAGTTGTGGCCTCGAACCATCCTGACTATGCACCTGGGGACTTCGTGCTGAGCCATTCGGGGTGGCAGGAGTACGCCATCGCAGATGGCGCCAGCGTTCGCAAACTTGATCCTAACCTGGCGCCTCTGTCGACGGCTCTTGGCGTGCTCGGCATGCCGGGCATGACAGCCTACACGGGGCTGCTGAACATCGGGCAGCCCAAGCCGGGCGAAACCGTCGTGGTTGCGGCTGCCGCCGGCCCGGTCGGTTCGGCTGTTGGCCAAATCGCCAAGATCAAGGGCTGCCACGTGGTTGGCATCGCCGGGGGTGCGGAGAAGTGCGCCTACCTTCTGAACGAGCTCGGTTTCGATGCCGCCATTGATCATCGCGCACCTGATATGCCCGAGAGGCTTGCTGAAGCCTGCTCCAAGGGGATCGATGTCTATTTTGAGAATGTGGGCGGTGAGGTCTGGAATGCCGTGTTCCCGCTTCTCAACGACTTCGCACGCATTCCGGTGTGTGGGCTTGTTGCCCACTACAACGACACCACCCTTCCCCCTAGTCCTGATCGGACGCCGCTGCTGATGCGTACGATCCTGAGCAAACGCCTGACATTACGCGGTTTCATCGTGCGGGATTTCGCATCCCAGGCCGATGAGTTTCGGCGCGAGGTCGGCACCTGGCTCCGGGCAGGACAGATCAAGTATCGCGAGGATGCGGTCGAGGGACTGGAGAACGCCCCTGAGGCATTCATTGGCATGCTGAAAGGGCGAAACTTCGGCAAAATGCTCGTGCAGGTGGGCCGGGACTGAGCCGACGAGCAGTCTGCGCCCAACCTGCACCCGGTGCGGTGTCAGCTGGGACTGTAATGCCGAGAAGAAGCCCCCGGAAGCAACGGATGCTCCCAGGGGCCCCGGTGTGGAGGTGAGCTGAGACCGGTAGGCTGCCCCGACTGCTAGAGGCTGAGCCGATGCTCGTTCGCGTGTGCCAGTCCGGTTGGCTGATAGCCTCATACCCGTTCAGGGAATTGGTGACGCGGTGAGATATGGGTAGGCCGTCAATGTTGTGAGACGGCCTGTCTCGTCGAGGAGCCGGTTCCCTGAACGGGTATTATACCCAACCACGGAAGTTCTGACTTCAGAAGCGGGCTGGTTCCAAGGTACGCCGCCGATCCTACGGATCAGAACTTCTATGGATGGGTATTACATGAGCGAGCCATTGCAGCCATTGCCCTCTGGCAGACGCTGGCCCGCACCCACTCCAGTGGAGCCCCCTCCCCTTGGCTGTTCCACTCGGTGCGCAACGGATCCAAAGCCCTGACGCGACAGGCGGCGCTGCTCGAGATCAAGGAAGCCGCTGTTACGGCGGGCCTGTCCAGCCC
>NZ_JBFUMH010000268.1:0-4248 GCF_054049475.1 Microvirga sp. P5_D2
GGCTGTAGCCATCCGGCTCGCCAATATCGAGACGAGGGCATTCGAGTCCGTTCTGATGCTCGCCTTGGGCGGCTTTCTCGTTCATCATTTTCTGCCGGCAGCGTGGCGGATCAATTTTTTCGCAGCCCTTTCCATCGCAACCGTGCCACTCGTCTTCGGATGGGAGGCGGGGATGTGGCTGCTCGCCATCGGTGGAACGCTCATCGCCCTTTGCCATCTTCCGGTAGCTTTCTGGCTCCGCATTGCGCTTGTGGTCGGCGCYGGGTTGGCCCTGGCTCTCGCCCGGAAGCAAGTGCTGCCGCAGCTCGCGGCGATCCCGACGATCATCTGGCCAATCCTCGGCTCGATGTTCATGTTCCGGCTGATCGTCTACATCTACGATCTCAAGAACGGATCGGGGCCTTTCAGCGTCGGCCGCGCGTTCTCGTACTTTTTCATGATGCCGAATGTCTGCTTCCCGCTTTTTCCGGTCGTCGACTACAAGACGCTCCAGCGCAGCATCTATAACGACGACCCATTGCGACTGTACCAGACCGGCGTGAAGTGGATGCTGCGCGGGCTCATCCAACTGACGCTCTACAAGGCCGTCTATTTCCTGGCCGTGATCGAGCCCGCCGCCGCGGTCACCGGAACGGACGCCGCCCGCTATATGGTGGCCACGTTCCTGCTCTACCTGAAGATCTCCGGACTGTTCCACCTCATCGTTGGAATGCTCAACCTCTACGGCTTCGGCCTTCCCGAAACCCATCACTTCTACCTGTTCTCTTCGAGCTTCACCGACTTCTGGCGGCGGATCAACATCTACTGGAAAGACTTCATCCAAAAGCTCGTGTTCAACCCTGCCTTTTTCTCGATGCGCAAGAGGGGTGAAGCCTTCGCCATCATATGCGCCACTCTGATCGCCTTCACGGCAACCTGGCTCCTCCATTCCTATCAATGGTTCTGGATCAGGGGGGAATTTCCGATTGTCTGGGCCGACATCATATTTTGGCTGGGGCTCGGCGTCGTCGTCCTCGTCAACGTGCTCCTGGAATCCCGGCACGGCCGGAAAAGGTCGCTGACGCAGCCGGCGCGGACTCTCTGCAGCGATGCGGTGCTCGCCATGAAGATCGCCGGCACCTTTACCGCGATCTGCGTTCTCTGGACGATCTGGAGCACCCCCAATGTGGAGGAGCTTGGCTTCCTCTGGCGCGCTCTTATGAATTCGGGCCCGATCGATGTGGCGGTGCTTGTCGCAATCCCGGTCAGTCTCGGCGTGCTGGGCGCTGTACTTAGGCACAGAAGGCGCGAAGTGTTTGGCAACGCCGGATCCGTCGAGTCGGACAGATCCTTTTTCGGACAAGCCGCAGCAATCGGCTTGACCACCAGCCTGTTCATCGTCGTCGCTTTGAATTCCTCCCTGCTGAAGCCGATATCGCCTCAACTGGCGTCTTTCGTACAGGACATGCGCGATCGGACGCAGCTCAACGCCGCCGATTCCAAGAAATTCATCCGCGGTTACTACGAGGACCTCGGCAACGCAGCCCGTTTCGATGACGAGTTGTGGAAGATGTACGGCATGCAGCCGCTGGACTGGAAGGGAGCCGTTCCGACGAGAGGTCGCAACGATGCGATTGAGAGGGAGTTCGTTCCATCGACGGCAACGATCGCAACCGGAAGCGTGCGCACGATCAATAGCCTTGGATTGCGTGACCGTGAATACCCGCACCAGCCCCAGCCCGATACGTTCCGCATTGGATTGGTCGGCGCTTCGCACGACATGGGTTGGGGTGTGAAGGATGACGAAACGTATGAGAATATTGTAGAGGATCGCCTCAATCGCGAATTAGGCCCTCTAACGGGGAAGAAGTTCGAGATTCTGAACTTCTCGCTTCAATCATACCGCCCGACGCAGAAACTCGCGGTTATCGAGAAACGGATATTCCCGCTAAAACCTGATCTGGTCTTGTATGTGGCATCCACGCTTGAACTCGACTGGATGTTCAAATCCGTTCGGAATTTGACGAAGAACCAATCTCTTGACTATTTCCCGTTTATCAAAAGCGCGATGGATCGGGCAGGCATCAGACCTGAGGCACTTCCAGGAGAAGACGTTCTCCAAAGCAAATTGGCGCCCTTCGCAGAGGAAACCCTCAAATCTGCATTTGAGCGTTTCCGTGATGAAGCTTCAACGCGGGGTGTTCGCTCAGCTTTGGTCCTAACCGAGATTCCCAACGACGGCCGGTCACGCAACAAAGAGTTTGATCGCTTGGCGCACTTGGGGCAATCCGCCAAGCTTCCAGTTCTCGATCTTCAAGGATCGTTCTCGAAGGTCCGAGACCGCCAGTCGCTCTGGGTCGCAGCCTGGGATGAACACACCAACGCCGCAGGGCATCGCCTGTTGGCCGATCGCCTCTACACCCTTCTCCTCGAGGAAGGGCTGGTCCCAGCAGGCGCGCCATCCGGGCAATCGACCGACCGGAGTGCGAAATAGGGAGCTCGGAGAACAGTCGCATCATCGGCCAAGGCTCTAATTTAGATAAGGCAAAAACAAGCGCACTAGATTAGCGTCGAGCGATCTCTGGACTTGCGCCGAGATGCCAGTCAGATTCCGAGCCTTCGGGGTGCACATATCAGGAGAACACTTGGCGGTTCGTCATATGAGTGGGCACAACCGGAGTACGGAAAGTGAAACCGCGCCGCTGCGGGGCTCCGTGAGCGTCGGGATTACGCCGGCATTCAAGGCCAAGGGCAACGCCTTCACTGTTCTGTTCGCGCGAGCCCTTGCGGCGCATGGCCACCGCGTCAAGGAATTCTCATTCCGGAGATTGCTGTCATTCCAAGTGGTCATTTTCCACTGGCCCAACAGTCTGCTTTCGGGCTCATCGCGGGATGGAAGCTTGAGCTTGCGGTGGCGATTGAAACTGAAGTTCCTCGAACTGGCTCGCCGCTTCGCCGGCCTCAAGATCGTGTGGGTCGCTCATAATGTTCGCCCCCACGACACGGACAACCTGCGGCCAAGCCATGGCGCCGATTTCATGAACCTGCTCGACGGCATCATTTATCTTTCRGGCAGCTCGCGCGCGGAGATCCTTAAACACTACCCTGCCCTCGCGGCGGTTCCGAGCCTCGTCACGGTTCATGGGCACTACCTGCCCTCCATGGTGTCGCCACCGACACCCAGGCGTTCTCCGGGCTCTCCCGTGAGGCTGCTTCATTTCGGCCAGATCCGGCCGTACAAGAATATCGAGTTCCTGATCGAATGCGTGAAGGCGCTGCCGGAAGGCTTGGTCCATCTCACGGTTGCCGGGAAGGCGGACGATCTCGACCTTGTCCAACGATTGCGCGAGCTTGCCGATGGCGAGCCATGCATCGAGCTCGATCTGAGGTCGGAACTCCTCAGTGAGGAGCAACTCGAAGTTATGCTGGATAAAGCCGATGCGGCTGTTCTCCCTTACCGGAAAGTGCTGAACAGTGGCGCTACGCTGTTCTCGTTGTCGCGCAACCGCCCCGTTCTGGTGCCCTCCATCGGAAGCTTGCCGGAATTGCAGGGAACAGTCGGCATGGACTGGCTTCATCTCTATGAGGGCGACCTGACAATTGATTGCTTGCAAGCTTTCGTGTCATCCTTGCAGGCTGAGCCGGTTCGCCACTCGCCGGATCTTTCGGCCTATGACTGGGATGGGATCGGCCGACAACTCGCCGGATTCGTCGATGATCTCGTCCAGCAGGATTCATTCATTGAGGGCCGCTATCGCCCCAACTAGAGCCGCTTAACAATGACGGACAAGGCGCGCGCGCGAAAAGTCCTCCTTGTCATCAATTCCCTCGAGGGCGGCGGCGCCGAGCGGGTGATGTGCACACTCGCCTCCGCGCTTGCGGAAAACGAGAAGCATTGGGCCGTGACGCTCGCGACGCTGGATCGCAGCGAGGACGTGTATCCGCTGTCGCCTCGCGTGGCGCGCATTCGGCTCGATTCCGGAGGACGATTGCACTCCGGTGCTCTCGCTCTTCTCCGGTCGATGCGGCAGGACCGGCCTGATGTCATCCTGAGTTTCCTGACACGCGCCAACTGCGCCGCAATCGTCAGTTCTCGGCTGCTGCGAATTCCGTGCATCATCAGCGAGCGTGTGCACACGACCAGCCATTTCTCATCCGGCGGCTTTCGCGACATGAGAAAGATGATGGTTCGACACCTCTACCCACTTGCGGATCGCGTCATTGCGGTCTCCGAGGGTGTCGGAGACGATCTCGTGCGCAATTATGGCG
>NZ_JBFUMH010000269.1:0-4241 GCF_054049475.1 Microvirga sp. P5_D2
AATCCAGGTTTTCTGCCTCCACGATCTGAAGAGGMAAGGGCGCCATGACGGCGGTCGGAGCCGCGTCAGGAGGCAGGCTTCCCATGTCCGACGGGGGAACTTCGCTCACCGGCGGTGCCGCAGCTTCCAATCTCGATTCAGCGCTTATAATGGGAGCATCTGAGGCGCGAGCTTCTGGCGGTTGTGCAGGATTCGGTGTCGCAGGTTCATCCCCGGATACATCCGCCATTGTAGTATCCGCTTTTGGCGTCTCCGGCTTCTCACCCACAGGAACAGGCTCAGGCGCTTCAGCTCTATCAGGCCGGCTCATTTGGGTGTCCGCGCGGTGAGCGGCATCTTGACGATGCCTTTGGCCTGGCGTCCGACAGCGATCCGATCTCCTTGCCTGAGCGGGCGAGGCGCCGTGAGCGCTGCACCATTCACGAGCGTTTCGTTGGTTGTGCCGGCCACAGGCGATATTACCCATTGCCGCCCGGAATGGCGTTCCAGGACACATTGGCGACTGTCCCAGAACTCACTGTCTGGCCCGAACTGCCGCACCAGGGGTTTTCCAAGTTCCGTCCTGACCCCGATCTCTAGTGAGCGTCCATCGGGGGCCAGCAGCTCAATTCTGTCGGATAGAATCAATTCGGCGGCAGCTCGCGGAGCGCTGTCGCCCGCTGCCACTGCCGAACCTTCTTTGGCGGTGGATGACCCTGCGCCGCGCCCACTCAAAATAGCCCGAACTTCCGCAGCCGTCGGTCTCGTGGCAGGGTCCGGTGAGAGGCAGCGGTGCAGAAAGGAGCTGACTTCGGCATTGCTCGCTGGTGCCGGCATCAACCCGGCAAGTGCCGGAGGTTTTGCGGCATAGCTCTGTACGAGCCTTGCGTACTCCGCTTGGTCCTCGGTCCAGTAGGGATGATAGCCAGCGAGAAGCTCGTAGAGCATCAGCCCACAGGTAAAGACATCCGAGGCAAGCCCCGGCACATCCCCCCGCCTCGTATGCTCGGGAGAGCGGTAGTTATCGGTGCCGACGTATCCTTGATGGCCGTGCCAGGGCGCACGGCGGTCGGCCAGAAGCGAGAAGTCCATGTCGATCAGCTTGAGCTGATACCCGGAGCTGATCGTCGGGTCCTGGATCAGATAGGCATTCGCCGGCTTCAGATCGGCATGGACAATCTTGGATTCGTGGAGCGCCGCCATTCCGGTCATGAAGACCTTGGCCCAGGTGACGTGACGGGCCCAGACTGCAGGATCACGGGTGGCGGGCACCTTGGTGCGACGATGCTGCTCCCGCTCCTCATCAAGCATTTGCTGCAGGTCGGCTCCGTTCTCCACGAACTCGAAGGCCTGGAAGTAGCAGGGTCCACCCCAGACCTCTTCGAACGCATCCACTTGGCGCACCGCGAACTGAGCCGCCCGCCCGTTCCGGACGCGGGCTCCAAGCTCGTTCTGATAGGCGACGAACCCCTTGTACCAGACGACCGTAGGGGCAGGAGACTTGTACTGCTTCAGAAAAACCTTTTCCCCTGTCGGCGCCTCGGCTCGATAGGAGATCGCCATCATGCCTGGTCCAAAGACCTTTGTGACGCGGTACTGCCGGATCCAATCACCGACCTTCAGCTTCTTGGCCATGGCTTACGCTCACTGTGACAGGGGTGGGGTGCCTATAGCGCCACGGTCGCTGCCGAGCGCGATACGCTGGCAGCCAGTTGCTTCAGTGTGTTGCGGAAATTGACCGGATCAGACGTAAATTTCTGCAATGCTTCCTGCGGATTCAGTCCTTCGTATTCCACGACCTCCCATTCCGACTTGTCGATCTGGCTCAGTCGATCATAGCCCTCAAAGTTGGGGGCGAAGAGGCTGAGGATGATGCGATTGGCCATCACAAGGTTCGCAACATCCTGGAGCGAACCGCCCTTCGCCTCGGGGAGGCTCATGGTTTCCTTGAACGAGGCGTCGGTGAAGACGATGACAACCCGTGCCGCATCGCTCCTGTAGCGCCATTTTGCCGGATCTTCGATCTGTGAGCCCTTTGGAACCGCCTCCATGGAGGCAACCTTGTAGAGAGCGTCGAGAAGCGATTCCGGCTCATCACCGCCGCCGTTTGCCTGCAAGGTGCCAAGCTGTGCCTTGAGTGCGCCGGCATCGCGGACGAAGGGGTTATCGACGATCCAGGGCAGCCCCTCGGCTTGGGCCGCTTCGATGTCACGATATCCGACGACCTTGCCACGCCAGTCCTTCACAGGCGCGGCGTTGTTAGCATCGCCCCGGCTTAGGGAGTCGATGAAGGCTTCAATGTTTCGGCGGAGTGCATCGATGCAGGATGACATGCTGCCGCTGACATCGACAAGGAAGACGATATCGGCCACACCTTTGGTTTTCGGACGCTCCTGCACATCCGGCGGAGTGGCCACATCAGCCAGCGCACTTTCTTTTGGAGCTGACTCCGTTGAGACATCCGGCGTGGATCCAGCCGGATCAGAAGGCGTTCCGACCGCCGCTTCCGTCGAACTTGTCGTCTCAGTCGAAGGCGGGTTCTCCGGTGTCACCGGAGTCGGCTGGTCGGAATTCTCTGTATCACTCATGCGTCAGCTCCAGTTTACTTAACCCTGTTCTCAGCTCGATGAGCCGAGCTATCCAACAACAGGGCGGCCAGACTGAAGTTCCCGGCTGCGGTTGAGGCGCTCAAAGGCGGAAGCGTGTCTGGATAAGCCGTGGCCTATCCCTAGACGGCGTGTTGTTAAACGCACCAATATTGCGAATTCCGACTTACTGCAGGTTTCGCTGAACCAGTCCCTGACGCAATTCYGCCACTCCATTAGTAGCACCACCGGGCTAGGCTTGCTCACCTGTCGAGGCAAATGTGCTTGGGCCGCCGCACAGCGGCGGTCTCGCGCTGATTGGAGGGGCCACAACGGCACTCTCAAGTCACCTCATCGTCAGACCTGCACTGGTCGGGGCATAGGACTCTTCTGTGACAGTTCCGAGATTGTCACGTATTGAGGGAATAAACACACACCCTGACCGTTCTTCATCGTAAGCGCGAAGACGTTGAGTTGGGCGGTGCGGGAAATGTGCGAACCACAACAGACGCAGAGGTGCCCAACTATGTGGCGAGGCTGCATCATTCCTGTTGGCGCAGATCAGTGGCGAAGTGACATCAGCCCCAAGCTGAAATAGTTGTCGTGTTGCGCCGATAGAAAATTCTATTGGTCGCGGCTTCAGTGTTCGCTGTGAGCGGTCCGACGGTATTCCGCCTTGATGCCGGTTACACCGACGGGCAAACAACCTGTGCGTCCGAGTCGCGCACCGGCGGGAATGTTGAATTCAAGCTCGCAATACATTGGCCAGTCGAGCCAACAAAACATTGACCTGTGAGCTTCCGACAGGAACGTCGTCTTTTGGCATGAGGCGGACGAAAACCGAACTTCCGTTACCATGTGGAGCCTTGGGCTGCAATTTTGGAGGCGAAAGGAGCCTAACAGGCTCGGGTCTGGCGTACCAAGATGAAAGATCGGAGGGACGAAAACAGGGCAAGCTAATCCTGGCCGTAGTGTCACAACGCATCATGCACTAACATCAGTCGCGGATCACTCTTGTGGCGGTAGGCTTTGGGCAAAGGCTCTCGGATACCTGCGGTAGCCGCTGCTTTCGGTCATGCAAGCTGGATTGCAACAGGGAGCATGGGCAATGGCATTGTCACTCCTCGTCATAGAACCGGTGTGGCTGTCCAGCATGCTCCTCGTCGGCATCATGACGCTCATCGCGATGGCAGGTTCCGTTCTTGTACGGTGACACGTAAGCCTGAACCGGTTGCGCCGCAACAATGAGGTCGGCGGCTTCAAGTTCGCCACTATCAGCGTTCTCTATGCGGTGCTGTTAGGCTTTGCCGTGATCACCGTGTGGGAAAAGTTCAACGAGGCCGAGAACGCTGTAGCCCAAGAGGCTGCCGCTGTTGCTACGCTCTATCGCCTCAGCGTGGAAGTGGAAGGTGATTCTGGCACCGCACTCCGCGATGGCCTCACCCGGTATGCCAAAGCGGCCATTGCGGAGTGACTTGACCGGGGTTTTGGACCAGGCGCATTGAGAGCCTACTGCATGATTGCGGGTATGGGTCGTTGCTGTACGACTACCTCCATCGTCATGGGTGCGGGCGGCCGGTAGCCCAAGGATGAGTGAGGCCGCACGCGGTTATAGTGATCCCGCCAGGCGCCGATGACGACGTGAGCCTCTTTCAGGCTGGAGAAGATCTCCAGCTT
>NZ_JBFUMH010000270.1:0-4196 GCF_054049475.1 Microvirga sp. P5_D2
CCACTGACATGACAAGCCTGCGAGAGAATGAGCAAGCCACAGACCGTCAAGGCAGAGAACGGATCTGGTCGGACACGGCAAGTTTATACAAAAGCACCGGGGCGAGATAGGCGACACCTGAACATCCCGCCCTGACCCTCAAAGAAGAAGCGCCCTTGTGGGACGCTTCTTCTCTCAATTGCAGCTCACGCGAACACTTCGACAGCCTTTGCAGTGCGTGGAAACCTACCGTTTCCCTCCGCCGTTGCCACCGCCGCCATTCCCACCGCTGTGGCCGTTGGTGCCGCTACCACCAGCACCACCTTTGCCACCACCTCCATTGCCCGGATTCGACGGATCGCTGCCCTTCACATCGCTGCTGGAGTTGTCAGCGGGCTCTGAGCCATTGCCGAGACCATTGTTGTTGCCCGGGCCATTTCCGTTATTGCTGTGACCGCCGCCATGGTTTCCTGCGTTACCATTGCCACCCTTGTCGCCAACGTCGCCACGACCCTGTGATCCGCCACCGAAGTTGCCACCATTCGGGCTCTCTCCGGCATTGCCAACGCCCTTATCATTTCCAGGGTTATTCGGACCGCTTACATTTCCGCCACCGCCGTTGTGCCCCCCGGTGTTGCCGCTGCCGATGCTACCATTGTTGCCGGCAGCTGTGCCGCCACCTCCGGCGAAACTTCCGCCTCCAGCAACGCCGCCTCCGAAGGATCCGCCGCTGGCGCTAGTGCTGCTGCCATCAGCTCTGCCTGACGCGGACCCCGCGGCAACGGGGGAATTGCCTGGATTCTGGGCTCGTGTGGCTGTGCCAATCGTGCCTCCGCCGAGAGCACGGCTTGTGGTGTTCAAGACGCCAAAAGAATTTGTCGAGCCTGTCGTCATGCCGTCTCGGTCGCTGCGGCTAGGTTGGCGCAGCGCCTGGGGTAGAATGGCACAACGGCAAACCTCTTGGCCCCGCACGATGCGAAAGCGACAATTCCCGTACATAGATGCGTTTGCGACAGCGGGCTGGCACTGCTGGCCCGGCCGTACGGTCTGAGCATGAGACGAGGTCGAGAGAGCCAGAAACACGGCAATGCCGGACAAAGCGAGAGCGTGCGAACGCTTCATTGTTCACCTTCAGAAGTCAGTAATGATGAGAGCAGGCCACAGAACAGCGGCTCAGGTGGCTAGATTACGCCCAGCCAGGACCATGGTTCCGGCGTATTGATAGAAAAATTTTCAGAATATTTGTGGAGTAAGCAGCTACTATTAACGTCTTGTAAAGATCGGCATCCTGGCATGGGCTCGGTTTATGCCTCGTTGCCTTACAATCACAACAGAAACTCCCCGGAGACTTATGGTCGTCAGGGCTAATCTATTCGGAGATGCAAGTTGTCTTCAGGGGCAATAATGACGAGCCCACTGAATAGGTTCCTGTCTGCTGTTTGTGAGGCCGGAGAGCTCTTCGAGTGGTGCGGACGACGGGGTCAAAACCAAACTTCCGCTCAACAGGCCAGCGTGTACCGCCTGACGCTCTACTCCCGCGGCCGCACAGGCGAAAATGCAACGAAGGCATTTATGCGCTGGCTTCCAGACCAAGTGACATTTATAGCCGGTCCGATGGGAAGGACAGATGGTTCGACCTCAGGGACAGTTCCGGGCTTCACCAAAGAAAATTACCAATTACGGTCCAATGGCAGGGACCGCCCCCCTCAACTCGACCCTCCAGCGGTCCACCTATAGGGACATATAATCTGCCGGACAGGGTCTTGGGTGAAGGACGGGGAAAGCACTCAGAGGTCGTGGTCAGCTTGCGGCCGAGAGGAAATCGCTATGCCTCGCGACCGGCCGCGCCTCACTCTTGAGAGTGGCCCAAAGGTGGCCCTCGTCAAGCTCATCCCGAGCGGCGCAGGTAAACCTGGCAGACATATCCAGTGCGTGCTCACCTATGGCTCAGGGGAAACCATAACGGGCATTCTTAAGCTGTCAGACTTTGGTGGCAGTTAGAGCTATCCTTTCAGGGACGGCAGCAGGCATTCTCCCTCGTATCACCGCCGAGACATTTCGGCAGGCTGCAATGGTACGCCATCGGCTCAAAAACCGGCCGACGCGTGCGTGTACTCTCTCGGCCGCGCGGAGCCTCGTTCTTCGCTAGTCGGCACGCCTGGGGTCGCAGAGTTGCCTAAACATCCCCGTTCCTCGACCCCATTGGAGCGGCCGGGCGCACAAAGGCGAAGGTGTAGACGGCGTTGCTCTATGATACGGATCCGGACGGGTGGGCTCTGCCGCCCAAGCCAACGGGGATGCACAGGGCAACCTATAAGCGTTGGGTGGCTCGCTTTGATGCCACGGAGGAGATGCGCGATGCGCAATTCACCATGGCAGCGGTGCGGCTGATGAAGCGACTGCAGCTGACAGAAGAGGGAGTGCCTCAGCCCTCGGACTTGGCACTCCCGCACACACATTAGATGACGAAGAAGTCCTTGTGCGTGAGGCCAAGTTCTCTCTTCACTTGGGCAAACTCGATGGCGGCCTTGGCTCCCGAGCCGTCCGCGTCATAGGAGAGAGCACCCGTTTTCATGTTGGCGACGATGTAGTCATTGGCACCCTTGGCCTTGTCACCGATCCGGCGTGGTGCGGTCAGCGTCACTTCGGCAGTTATGGCCTGCACTCGTGACGTTCGGGCGAGACATCGGTATCCCAACCGGACGCGGAGGAATCGGTTTTGGATCTTAAGAGGACAGCCAGCCCAAGCGCGCGGGGCTTACTCGCTGGGCGAAGGCCTCGATGCCTATGAGATCTCGATCCTTGTCAACATCGCCGACAATCAGCCGAATAAATGAGTTGAAGGGCAGGGTGATGAAGGCGCCATCGCCTCTGGCTTCGCCTGCAGCTTGCGTTATCTGTGTGTTAACCATAGGCAAATGAAAATGGGCGCCGCTGAGCGGTTGGGGAGAGTGCGGATGGACCGCTGTTTTGCCTATCAGGCCRGCCCACGAAGGAGCCTAGCGTGAACGCGATCCTGAAAGAGCGCATCGGAGAACGGGTCGGTGCGCTTAAGATCTCGTGGCGCCGAGCCTCCTTGGAAGCAGGCCTTGAGGCGGGCTTTATTCAGGACGTCATCACGGGGCGCTCGCAACATCCAAGCGGCGATGCCTTGGCGAGCCTCGCCACTGTCCTCAAGTGTAGCTCGGCTTACCTGACAGGTCAGACCGACGACTTTGTAACGGCCACCGGGGCTCAAAATGTTGCTGCGGAGGCGGCCGAGCGGCCCGATGCTGTAATGGCGCTTAGAATCGTCGACGAACTGCTGGCCGCCGGACACGTCGAGGCTGCTCGTCTTGCGGTCAGGCGCGCCCTTAAATTGATTGCTCTCGGATAATTCTGATCAAAAAGAGCGGAGTCTTCAGCGCTGTCGCGAAGAACTCGTTCGTACCGATTAGACCTCAACCTCTTCCCATCCCACACCAAAGCGACGAGCCGCTTTTTACGGCTCAAAGGCACCTCCGCGTCAGTTGTATTTGCAGAGCACGATCAGTGCATGGGAACGGGCCGCCAAGACGGCGCGTGAAGCCCCGCCTACAGCCTTTTCCGCTCCTGATCCGCGTCTCAAGCCAAAGTGCCTTTGATCTGTTGCAACGCCTCTTGTGAAATCGGGTCGACCCGCAGGATGGGATATCCTCCCGAGGACTCGCGTTGCGAGAAAACGAGGCGAACATACCCGCCATCTTGAAGCGGCAGGAAGTAAAATCCGTCCGATTCAGCTTTCAGAAAACACCGGAGACCAATGTAAAAACTTTCTTCATATCCGATGATCGCTTGTCGGATTGCCGGATGAACAACAAGAGTGATGTTTTTGCTCTCGCAGACCTCTTCGACGGTTTTGAAACTCAACACGGCTGGACCTCGCTGCCGGGGTGGAACAGAGCACCTCGGGGATTCAACGCCGCGAATAGGGTCACGGTTCGCCCACAATCAGCCTCCCCACAAAGATTGGCTTGTGCCACGCCTAGAGCATGATTATTTCCTGTTAGCACTCTCGTGTAATGAGTGCTAAACGGATCACATTCGCAATTAACTGTATCTCAGCGCCGATACCAGGAGGAAACAAAATGACATTCCGTCCGCTGCACGACCGCGTCGTCGTTCGCCGCATCGAAGCCGAAGAGAAGACGGCCGGTGGCATCATCATCCCAGACACCGCCAAGGAAAAGCCGCAAGAG
>NZ_JBFUMH010000271.1:0-4148 GCF_054049475.1 Microvirga sp. P5_D2
GACGTAGGCTCCGAGCTTATCGTAAATGTAGAGGAATTTGATTGAATACTCACCGAGTGATTTTGAGAAGTCGGCTGTGATAGACGAGGTCCCGTCTGACCAAGAATCCTGGAAGTTGGTCAGATTGACCGTCCTAGTCGGTCCGTAGGGACCCACATAGAGGCGGTCCAGTTCGAGGTTCACCCATTCGATCCCGGCAAGGTCATCGAATCCGGTAGCAGTAAACGTGCTTTGGCCCGATCCGGTTGTAACATCCACTACCGATGGGAACGCCAAAGAGGTGAGAACCGGAGGAGAAGTGTCGATGGGCCCTCCCTCAACTGTGAAGGAAGTCTGATACCCCAGCGCGGCAAGCTGGTTCCCAGTGTACCGCGCGTAGTTGCCCGCATTGTCGTGTACGTAGACATTTCGGATGTTGTACGTTCCGCTCGAATAACTCCCCAGTTGAACACTCGTCGAGGATTGTCCGTCAGCCCAGGAGTCAAAGTAGTTGGACATGTTGACGGATGACGTTGCGCCATAGGGGCTCTCATGCCACCGATCCAACTCGACCGTAACGAGGTTGACCCCCGACTTGTTGTCTGTGGCCGTGGCCGTGAACGCAATCTGACCTGCTCCGCTGGAAATATTGACGCTCGACGCGAACGAAAGCGATGTCAGGACGGGCGGGGTTGTGTCGGGAACGTCCCCCTCGATGGTAAACACTGTCGGAAGATTCATCGCGGCGAGTTGGCTCGCATCGTACCGGACGGAGTTTCCGGCATAATCAGTCAGTTGAACATATTTGATGTTGTATGTTCCTGCCGAGTTTTCGCCTGGCCGAAGGGTGATGGATGATTCTCCATCGCTCCAGGAGCCGTCGGCGTCGGGCAGGATGACGAGCGGGCTCGCTGCCGTCTGGCTTTCGAGCCACCGATCTAGCTCCAGATGAACTTGGCTAATCCCCGATCCGCTGTCAGTGGCGGAAACGCTGAACGTGAGTTCTACAACTCCGCTGGATAGGTCTATGACTGAAGGGAAGGATAACGAGAGAAGAGTCGGAGCTGAGATATCGGCGGACATGCCATAGCCATAGGGTTAAACGTGGCTGAACCTAATTGATAGGCTCCTGATAGCCAAGCTTAATCTAACTATTAATTGAGCCCACTAACTATAGAAGCAGGTTACCGCCATAGGCCCATGGCTTGTTGTATAGCCTATCCGTTCGCGGCCGAAGTTCGCCTAGGCGAGTCACTGTCAGACAACAAAATGCAATAGTCCCGGCCACTGGCACAGATGCTCTTGGGGGCTTCGATCGTGAGCTTCGGCTGTCTGCCGCCCTCGGTTACAGCAAGCTTCAGGGCTCTGAGGTTCTCATACTGCCCAAAGGGAGAGGTCGAGGCCTTTCTGGGGTACAGCGGGTTTGACTGTCGGGTTGGCGCTAAGTCTTGGCAGACTTTTTAGCCTCGTTCCGCTTCTCCATAGCAGCCTGCTGTCGCTTCCACACTTCGTCTTGCTGACGCTTATAGGCCTTGTGTTGCTTGTGGATCTGCCACTGTTTCTTGAGATCGAAGTCCCCTTCTGTGTCACCGCCCATCATRAACAGGCTGGCGAGAAGCATGAGACCGAAGACGAAAAGAACGAAGGGCGCTGCATAGATCATAGGTCGACTCATTGAGGGCTAAGTTCCCTTACATCTACGGCGAACGACTGGCCAAGCGACCTTTCGACCCTCGCGTCCGGTCGAGCGAGGCTGATGAAACGACGGATTATGAATCCAACTCGGTCCTTATCGGCCGACCAGGAACTTCGCGTCTCAGCCCGTAGAGTTGCGGGGTGGTATCTCCCATCGGACAGGTTAACGCCACGTGTGCTTGCATTTCTGGCATAGATGGCCGTCGTGGCAATACAAGGAACAGGTTGTCCCATTTGTGAGATTCACGAGCCAATAGTGGCATTCAGCCCATGACGGCCAGCGCCAGCTATCCTATAGACAACGCACGAACCGACGCCACCTTGGAGCAACGAGCGGCTGATGACCTGCAATGTCCTGTTTCTGCACCAGAACTTTCCGGGACAGTACAAGCGCCTTGCCACCGAGATCGGTCGCCGAGAGGGCTACAAAGTTGTGGCGATCGGTCAGAAGGCACCGCCGGACTCGGATTTCGGACCCATTGAGTATGAAGCCTACAGTTCGGGTCCCGATTATAGTGCCGACCTGTTTCCGCCGCTGACGTTCTTCTCCGAGCAAGTTCGCCGCGGGGATACCGTCCGCTGGCGCCTTGTCGATCTCAAGCAGCGGGGCTTTGAACCGGATCTGTGCTTCGTCCATCCAGCTTGGGGCGAAGCCCTCTTTATCAAGGACGTGTTCCCGAACACCAAGATCGTATCCTACCTCGAGTACTACTATCGCGGGCAGGATAGCGATCTCGACTTCGACGCGGAGTTTCAGGCGCCGTCGATCGACTTTCACTACGTCACGTTGCGGAACCTGCCGATGCTGCAGGCAGCCGCATTGTCTGATCGCCTCGTGTCACCCACCCACTGGCAGGCGGAGACCTTCCCGGTTCCCCTGCGTGATCGCATCACGGTACTGCACGAGGGCATCGATACGGATGTCGCCCGTCCGGGTCAGGCACGGCCGCTGTCTCTGCCTTCGGGCGAGACCCTCGTGCCGGGTCAGACGCTAATCACCTATGTTGCCCGCTCCATGGAGCCCTATCGCGGGTTCCATAGCTTCATGAGAGCCCTGCCCACGCTGCAGGCTCTCCTGCCCGACGCGCACTTTGCCATCGTCGGTAAGGAGAAACCGAGCTACGGACGCAAACCGAGCGGAGGCGGGACGTGGCAACAGTTGCTGTTAGAGGAGGTTGGATTGTCCCTCGATCACAGCCGAATCCACTTCCTGGGCACCCTGCCCTACGGCAAGTTGATCAACCTGTTCCGCCTGTCGACGGTCCACGTCTATCTCACCTATCCATTTGTGCTGTCCTGGTCGCTGCTCGAGGCAATGGCAACGGGTTGTGCCATTGTCGGATCGGCGACCGATCCCGTTCGAGAGGTCATTCAGGATGGCGAGAACGGTGTTCTGGCGGATTTCTTCGATGCACAGGCGCTTGCCCATGCGGTTGCTGCGCTGGCGCAGGATCCCGGCCGGCGGCAGAAACTGGCGCTTGCCGCTCGCCAAACCATTGTCAAGGGCTATGACTTCAAGACTGTCACCTGGCCCGCCCACGAGCGGTTGATCCAGGAGACACTTACATCTCGGTGAGTGTCTCCTGTGAGTGCCAAACTCAGCTTAGCGCCTGTATCCACGCGACTTGCCGCTTGAAATGGGCTGTTCGGAGCCAGCATGCGAAATTCGCTCGCCCTTCACCGTTGCAAGGCAATCGGCATAGGCTTCAAGGAGCCACTCGCGGTCGAAGACCACACCTGTCTGATGGGCGCGCCCCTGCTCCAGCTGGGCGAGATAGCGCAATAGCGCGAACGCCACGATCTCGGGGCTGTCGCCCTCAAGGTTGACCGGACGGCTGGCACCCGCGTCGCCGCGCTGCTGGTCAGCCGTAGTCCCTGTACGCCCCGTTGCCATCGATGTCTCCTATTCTTCCTTGAGAGCGAAGTCGTAAATTCTAAGCACAGGATCCAGGAAATATTCAAGGATGGTGCGCTTGCCTGTTTCAATCGTCACCTGTGCCGGCATGCCGGGGGTCATCTCCACTTTGCTGTGGGCGATGTCATCTGCGTTTACCTTGATGACCCCACGATAGAAGACCCGGCCTGATGTCTTGTCCTCGAAGCGGTCGGCCGACACCTTCTCGAGCGTCCCGCCAATCGGCTTTGTGTAGTTCTGCCGATAAGGCAGGAAATGAATGCTGGCGCTCTGCCCCGGCCGCACACGGTTGATCGCCGTGGGATCAATCTCGACGCCGACGACAAGTGGATCGTCCTTCGGCACAATCTCGAGTGCGGTCTGTCCGGGCGTGAGAGTCGCGCCCGGCCCGAAGACCGACAGCCCGTAAACATACCCACTCTCAGGCGCCAAGATCACCGCGTGATCAAGCCGCTGTTGGGCCGATCGCAAGCGCGGCTCAATTTCGGCGAGCCGCGCGTCATTTTCCGTGCTTTCCTTGGCAATCAGCTCCAAGCGGTCCTTGGTCAGCTGTTCGCTC
>NZ_JBFUMH010000272.1:0-4145 GCF_054049475.1 Microvirga sp. P5_D2
GAAGGCCGTACACTGCCTGAAGCAAAGAGGCGCCTGGTTCCTGTTCCTGCCACCGTACAGTCCGGATTTGAACCCGATTGAGCAGGTCTTCTCCCAGATCAAAGCGCACTTGCGCACAGCCGAAGCCCGAACCGTTGAGGCGCTCTGGCACGCCATCGGCGACATTTGCGATCTGGTCGAGCCCGACGCATGCCGCAACTACTTCACCGCTGCCGGATATGGATTCGTCTGAATGCCCGTTGCTCTAGCCCTGCCCTTGAGGATCCCGCTCAGGTGATAGGATGAAAACGGTCTTAACTTGCCTTCGCTGATCGTGCGATCTGCGCGATTGCACCGCGTTTGCCCTAAACTGGCGCATCTAGTCCAAAAGTTGGGCCTGTTTGACTAACAAACAGGATTGACGGTTTCTATCTATCGGCTGATGTTTGCCTTCCCTTACGGAAATGGCAATGGCAGGCAGCACGAAGAGACGAACGCAGCAGGAGCGTAGCGCTGACACCACGCTCAAGCTACTCAACGCGACCATCGATCTGCTGCATGATCGTGGCCTCTATCGCATGTCCACGTCAGACATTGCTGAGATCGCGGGCGTTTCCCGCGGAGCGCTGACGCATCACTTCAGCTCTAAAGAAGAAATCATCGCGGCTGCCGTTTCTCACCAGCTTCGCAATGCCACGAACAGCCTCCATGCAATGGCTGCAGAAATACGCCAGTCGGGCGGGAGCTCCGACGAGATCGTCGATTACCTGTGGCGGCTGATGAGCGATCGTCTGTTCTACGTCACCCTGGAGTACCTGCCCGAGGCGCGGCACAATCCGGAATTCCATAAGCGCATCATCCCTGTCGTCAAGGAGTTTCACCTGGGGCTCAACTCCGTTTGGGYCGAGCTTGCTGAGCAGGCCGGTGTCGAAGTGGGGCATGCGCTCAATCTCATGAACTCCACGATGTGTCTGATCCGCGGAATGCTCGCCCAGTCAGCAGTGAGGGATGACCCGGAATACTTCAACGCGCTTCTCAATTTCTGGAAGGAAAAGATGCGCGGCGAATTCGTATCGAGGAGCGGCGATCGTTCCGTGAGTCCAGGTCAAGCGAGGCAGAGTTTCTCTGATCTCGAGGTCGCCCCAAAGAAGTCGAGTCGTCAAAGAATAGGGAAGGGGCGATGAATATGCACACACATGCAGAGGTACAATCGCCGAACGTTCAGGAGGCGTCTGCGCATCCTCTGACGGTGAAGGATGTCCGCCTCGCATTCGGAGGCCTGAAGGCTCTCGATGGAGCGTCGTTTCGGATTCAACCCGGAATCGTTACAGGCCTGATCGGGCCTAACGGCGCCGGAAAGACGACGATGTTCAACGTCATTTCCGGCCTCTACAAGCCGGATTCTGGGGCCATCAGTTTCATGGGTAAGCCCATCGCGCGCCTGAGCCCACACCTCATTACGCGTCTCGGTCTTGTGCGGACATTCCAGATCGCGCGCGGCTTTCCCAAGCTCACGGTTTTCGAACACCTCATGGTCTATGGCGCGCAGCAGCCCGGCGAGAGCATTGCGACGGCGCTGATCGGATCCGCCAGCGCGCGCCGGCGTGAAGCGGAACTTGCCGAGAAAGCGCTGTCGATTGCCACTCGTCTGCGGTTGGCGCATGTCATCGACAACAAGGTGACGGATCTCTCAGGCGGCCAGAAGAAGCTCCTCGAGATCGGGCGCGCGCTCATGGCCGAGCCGCGCATGATCCTCTTCGACGAGCCGGCGGCAGGCGTGAACCCAACCCTCGCGGAGGAGATCGGAGATCATCTGCTCTCGCTCGTGTCGGAAGGCGTACCCGTTCTGCTCATCGAGCACGACATGGCGCTGATCGAACGCATCTGTGAGCGCGTGATCGTGATGGCGCAGGGTCGGACCCTGGCGGAAGGCACCTTCGATGAGGTGCGTGAGAACCATGAAGTTCAAGATGCGTACCTTGGAGGCCGCAGATGAGATTGCTTGATGTCACGGGCATCGTCGGCGGCTATGCCTCCGCCGAGCATATCGTGAAGGGCGTCGCATTAAGTGCGGATGCGGGCGAGGTGGTTACGATCATCGGCCCGAACGGCGCAGGAAAATCGACCGCGCTGAAACTGATCTCCGGATTGCTCTCTCCTTCGCAGGGCAAGGTCATGATCGGCGACACGGACATCACAAGGCAATCGCCGCAGATGATTGCGAAAGCGGGTCTCGGCTTCGTGCCGCAGGAGCGCAATGTCTTCGGCACGCTGTCGATTGCTGAGAACCTGGAAGTCAGCTGCCTGTTCGAGCGCAGTGCATCGAAGAGCCGAATGGAGGAGGCTTATGCGCGCTTCCCCATGCTGTTCGAGAAGCGCCGTATCTCGGCAAAGAGTTTGTCCGGCGGCCAGCGCCAGATTCTGGCCATGGCCATGGCCCTCATGGGAAAGCCGCGCGCGCTGTTGCTCGACGAGCCCACGGCTGGTCTTAGCCCGAAGGCGGCCCATGAGCTTTTCGAGTACATCCGCCGCATCGCCAACGAGGGTATCGCGATCCTCATGGTCGAGCAGAACGCATTGGAGTCCCTCGAAGTCTCCGACCGCGCCTATGTGCTCGTCGATGGACGCAACCATCTCGACGGCACAGCCGATGCCGTCGCCAACAATCCCGATATTCGCCGGCTTTTCCTGGGCGGGCGCGCCACCAAACCGACCGGGGTGGACATGCAATCCGGTTCACAGCGTCACTAGAGAGGAAGATCAATGACCGACTTCACGCGCAGACATATTCTTGGCGCCGGCCTGGTCGTCGCAGGCACGATGGCGATGCCGGCAGTCCTGCGGGCCCAGACCGGACCCATCAAGCTTGGAACCCTGACGCCACTGACGGGTTCGGGCGGATCCTATGGGCCTGCCATGGCGAACGCCGTGAAGAAGGCCGCCGAGGAAATCAACAAGGCAGGCGGCGTTAATGGCCGCGAGTTGCTCATCATCTCGGAAGACGATCAGACCAGCCCCGAGGCAGGCCTGCGCGCAGCGCGCAAGCTCATCGATATCGACAAGGTCTCGGCGATCATCGGCACCTGGGCTTCGTCGGTGACGACGGCGGTTGCGCCTGTGTGCTCGCAGTCGGGCGTGTTCCTCTCCACCGTATCGGGCGCTGAGTCCATCACGCAGCTTCCCCATCAGGGCTTCCTGATCCGCACGCAGCCGACCACGAGTCTCCAGGGCGTCAAGTTCGGCGAGTTCGCGCTCGGCAACAACAACAAGAATGTGGCTTTCGTCTCGCCGCAGACGCCCTTCACCGAGTCTCAGTACGCTTCTCTGTCGAAGGTCGTGACGGCTGCGGGCGGCAAGACGAGCTCGCTCATCTACGACGACAAGAAGACAACGCTTCGCACCGAAGTGGACCAGGTGCTGCGCAGCAAGCCCGACGCCATCGTCATGGGCGGATACACGAACGACACGGCCGTTCTCGTGCGTGACCTTTACCGCGCCAGCTTCCGCGGCAACCTGTACGGTTTCGCCTATGCCGTGAACAAGCAGCTCGTGGACGCGCTGCCCGGCGACGTGAGCGAGGGCATCTACACCCTGGCGCCGTCCCCGGCGGAAGGCAGCAACGCCTACAAGAGCGTTGCGCGCCTGCTCGGCATCGATACGCCCGATACCTATAGCTGCCAGGTTTACGATCACCTCAACCTGATCGCGATGGCGCTGGCTGTCGGCAAGGGTGATACGGGCACGGTAATCAAGGATAACATTCGCAAGGTCTCTCAAGGTGGCGGCGAGCGTGTCGAAAATGCCGTCGACGGCCTGAAGCTCATCGCAGACGGCAAGAAGGTTGATTACGACGGCGCTTCCGGCCCGTGCGATTTCACCGATATCGGTGACATCACGGATGCCAAGTTCCGTTATGAGCAGGTCAAGGGCGGCAAGATCACTCTGCTGAAGATCGCGTGATGTTCGACGCGGTTCTTCAAGCCCTCATCAATGGCGTGATTGCCGGAGCGCTTCTGGCGATTCCGGCAATAGGCTTCAGCGCCATTTTCGCGGTGTTGAGGTTCCCGAACTTTGCGATTGGTGCGCTGGCTACGGCCGGCGCATACTTCGCCTGGATCGCGAATGTCGACTTCGGGCTCCCGATCGTGGCGGCGACTGCCGTGGCC
>NZ_JBFUMH010000273.1:0-4095 GCF_054049475.1 Microvirga sp. P5_D2
CGGGCACGGGCGTAAAAGTCGAGACCCGGTCGCGCGATGCGACGTAGAGCTTGGTCCCCAGACAGGCGACACCGTTGGGCGCGACGAGCCCGGAAGCCGCCCGTACGGCCGGTCCCCCTGCGAGGGGGACGCCATAGACCGCGTTGCCTTTGGTGCCGATATAGAGAGTATCGCCACAGACGACCATGGCGCGGGCGGCCGGCACACGGGCGAACACCTCGACGCGGGCTCCCGGTACGGCGCGGACGGGATGGGGGACAACACACCACCCGACGAGCTGAACGTCCTACAGCCGGGGGGCTTTTATGGTTTTCCTTATTTCGGCGGCCGAGTGCGGCTGCGCGGTTTTGAGGAGGCGGCTCCGCCAGCGCCACAGAACCCGCCCGCGTATGAGTTCCAAGCTCATGTCGCGACGCTTGGGGTCCACTTCTATCGCGGTGCCATGTTCCCGGAGTTGCAGGGCGAGGCGCTGATTGCCGAACACGGCAGCTGGGATCGTAGCACCCCGGTTGGGTACCAGGTTGTGCGGCTGAGTGTTGGCAGCAGCCGCTCTGGCAACGGACAAAGCTTTCTGAGCGGCGTTGGGCGCCCCGTTGATGTCAAGGAACTGCTGGATGGGTCAATTGTCGTGTCTGATGATGCGGGAGGGCGGATCTGGCGCGTCAGCCGCTGAGCCAGCCCCAAGAAAGCCGACCTCGACAGGAGCACAGATACCGCCTGGAGATGTCCCTGTAGCGACGAACTTCTTGTCAAAAAACTCCACCCACACAGCGATCCAAGTTTATGTGAGCCTGAGCTCCTGACAGCTTTAAGGCAGCATGAGGTTCCATAAGATATGTTATGCGAATTTACTTAGCCGGCTAAGGCTGTTGCCTCTTGGAACAGGGCCAGCGGGGTGAAAGCGTCAACGTGCAGCCGACATTAACTTCTTGTTGAGCATACGTCGTTCACATTAGCCAAGGCTCACGGGAGGTGGTGCGATGCGGGTGTTGCTGATCGAAGACGACATCTCTGTCACTCAGAGTATTGAGCTCATGCTCCAGCGCCACAACGTACGGATCTCTGTCGCAGATCTGGGCGAGCACGGCATCAATCTTGGCCAGCTTCCCGACTACGACATCATCCTGCTCGATCTCAACCTCCCAGACATGTCAGGCTATGACGTCCTGCAACAGCTGCGTCTTGCCAAGGTGAGCACGCCCGTCCTGATCCTCTCAGGCTTGGACGGGATCCAGAACAAGGTCAGGGGTCTCGGCTATGGCGCTGATGATTATCTCACCAAGCCGTTTCACAAGGATGAACTCATCGCCCGCATGCAGGCAATCGTCCGTCGCTCGTCCGAGCAGACTGAGACCATAATTCAATGCGGCGACCTGACGATCAAACCTCGGGCTCAACAGGCTGAGATCGGGGGACGCCCAGTGAACCTGACCGGCACGGAGTACAAGATCCTGGCGTTTCTGGCTCAGCGTCAGGGGAGCACGCTCACCAAAGAGATGCTCCTCAATCATCTGTATAGCGGCATGGATGAACCRGAGATCAAGATCATCGACGTGTTCATCTGCAAGCTGCGCAAGAAGCTCGCGGTGGCTTCAGGCGGCAGGAACTACATTGAGACGGTCTGGGGCCGCGGCTACATGCTGCGCGAGCCGCAGCTCGTCAGGTTGGCAAGCTAAGTCTCACGGCCGCGATCGCATCCAATCATCCGCTGCCCCGTGTTCTGTCAGCGGAAAGGTTTTCTGGTTTCTCTTGCCCTTGTGGAGCCAGTCCCCTCACCCCGATCTGTGGCAGCATCGCCTTCAGTCGAAATGAGAACGCCTCGACTGAAGCCTCTTCCAAACTCCAGTCGGGGCACATGCGATGACGGTTGCAACACCGCGCCACCATTCTACTCTGCCCCTGATGAGCGTCAACGCCTGATACAGTAAGCGCTCCTGAGATAAGCGGGCCAGAGCACATTGCATGAACTAGCGGCACGTGGTTGCCGTGTCGCTTTACCCGATCGTTTGAAACCGCTGGTTAACCATGCAAGCGCATGCTCTCCCGTGGGACCCAAGGGCTGGGCGGGCTTCCTGCTACCTGGAGACGGTTGCTCATGGCGGATAAACGGCTCACCGACATCATCGAGGAGAAGTTGGCATTGCTCTCACCAACTCTGAACGCCATCGAGTTCGGCGGCGATCAGCCTTATCTTTGTGAACTGCAGACGCTCCTCAGGCAGCACATGGCAAGCCTGGTTGTCTTGTTCGAGCGAGATCCCGGCCTGGATGCCGCAACAGCCGATCTGTACGCGGCGGCTGCCGCAGTTGTTAACGACACCACAAGGGCGTCTCAGCCCCTCGCCCGAAAACGCCGTCTGCTCAAGGAAGCCCAAGCACGCTTCCAGGAGCGCATCGCGACCGCACGCCCGAACGGAAGAAGAGCCTGCGCTGCCTGGCGAGAGAATGAGCTCTTCCTTGCGGCCTGATCCAAGCCCGGGGTCCGCATCAGCACCGTTGTGTGGCGGAACCTAATCTCCTGCCCTTTTCTCCAGAAGGGTTGCTGGTCCTGTCACCCTGGCAAGCAATCAGTCACAGACTCCGGGGCTTGAGAAAGCAGTCTAATCAGGAGCTGTAGAGGCAACGGCTGGGAGTACAGCCACCTCGTCAGAGCTGTGGCGGGGTGGGCGTGCCGTCGTGCGAGGAGCAGTCTCAGGAGAGATGCTGAGCGAAGTACTTGTTCATCTCGAACATGCTCACCTTGTCTTTGCCACCAAAGACTGCCCGAAGCTTGTCATCTGCCAGAATCTCCCGCTTGTTCTCAGGGTTTTGGAGATTGTTGGCCTTGATGTATTCCCATACCTTGCTCACCACCTCGGTGCGGAGCAGCGGGGAGGAGCCTACCAGGGCTGCCAATTCGGTCGAGGGCTGCAGCGGCTTCATCAGAGCCGGGTTCGGCTTCTTGGTTGCCGTTGCTCCAGTGTTGCCTGTCTTTGATGCTGCCATTGTCAAACTCCATGGTTACGTCCCTCGGTCCTCTGTGAGGGCAAGATGTAGCGACTATGGCGTTCAATGAACGAATAGCCACTTGACCTGGAGTATCCTCATCAAGCTTCGACAACAGCCGGACAGGGCTGAGCCTGGAGGATCTGCTTTCTGCCCGGCCGAGCACTGCGTTGGCTAGTCGCCCGCCGATGCCTTCTTGCGCGAGGAGGACCGTCTGCGGCCCTTGCTGCTCTCACCATTGCCGCGCTCCTCGCCCGACGAACCGCCAAGGGCGCTGGTTACGACCTCACCGGCAGCTCCAATGGCAGCTGCCGCAACCTCCAGCGGAGCAGCGACGATCTCGGCGCCGAGACTTCCCGCGGCCGAAACGGCGTCCCTGCCCTGCTGCGTGCCGCTGCCCTGTCCCTGCTCGCCGCCCTGCGGCTTCTCCAGCACGTTCGCGACCGCCCTGAGAGCCTCCGCCATCACCGTCCGGGCCTGCGGCGAGGTGAGCGTTGCCTCCAAGCTCGAGAGCCAAGCCATCGGGTTCAGCATGCTACCCTGCGAGCGGGATGCGGAGCGGGCCTGCGTTGTGGACCGCGACCTCGACGTACCAGAGGTCGAACGTGCCGCCGTGCGCGACCCTGCGGAGGACCGGGACTTCGCGGGAACAGCCTGGGACTTCGTCGCGGACTGAGAGCCGGTCATCGCCTTGGGCTGAGCACGCTTGGGAGCGCCAGCTTCCTTCTTAGTGGCAGACCGGGAGGTGGGCTTCGAGGCCGACTTCTTCGGCGCCTTCCGGCTCCTGCTGGGTTGTGAAGGTCCATCCTTCTGTTTCGTAGCCATGGTCATTCCTTCATTTGCTGAGGCCGCAAGTCGGCCGTACCGAGGAACAGTGATCCTCACTACTAACAATGAAAACGTGGCTGTTCGGTTCGTACGCACAAGATCAAACTGCGTCGGCGAGGGAGAACATCTGAGTGTCGATTGTTGGTCGCCATTCGGATGCTGCTCCTCATCGAACTTTTATATGCCCGCCGATCAGCCTCCTAAGGATTGCTTGCGCTCTGGTGAACCGCATAAGTGGGAGCCTTGGACGCGCTCGGGATGCGACATGGCTTCACGCAAGACT